>CAYWBA010000080.1:0-10788 GCA_964455955.1 uncultured Planctomycetota bacterium
AGAATAGCACTATCTTTTTTGTTTTTCGGACTTGCGCTGCTCTTAGGCGGGAGCGCGGCTCTTGCACAGGAGCAGGAGGACCCGCATAAGGAAGCCACGCTTACGCCGATAAGAATCGGGAACGAGTACTACGTTCCCCGAGGTAACATGCGGCTCGGGCCGTTCCGCGTGCATCCTTTCATCAGCCTGAGACTCGGCGCTGACGATAACATATACCTCCTCAGTAACAAGCACAAGAAAAAGGCCGACGACTGTCCTTTCGTTACTGAAGCGGGAGCGCGTTTCGACCTGGCGCACAGCAGGCAGAAACTGCTGGTCGGCTACAGAATCCTGAACAATGAGTACACCAAGCGGGGCGGGAACGACAACGTCGAGCACATGGCGGACCTGGCCGGAACTTTCCGGTTCGGCTCGCTGTTCCTCAAGCTGGCGGATGATTACGCCTGCCTCTACGAGCCTACACCCGTTTACTTTAACACCAAGGCCAGAAGGGAAGAAAACGGGGGCTCGGCCGGCCTGGGAATTGAAAAGGACAAGCTGTACCTGGAGGGCGCATGTGGAGTCCGGTCTTACCACTTTGAAGGCAAAGACTACGACAGAGCGAACAACAAGCAAAGCCTGATGACCGGCATACTGGGTTACAATGTCTCCCCCAAGACAAGATTCGACTTGAAATTTGACTCCGCCTCGGTTGTCTATACCTGCACCAACCCCACCCAGAACGATTACAAGTCCACCACCTTATCCCTGGGCATCCACTACAAGGTCTCAGGGAAGCTGTTGAGTTACCTCTACCTCGGCTCAACCAAGCAGTCGGTGGATGTGAAAAACAATCCGGCACAGAAAAAGGAATTCAGCGGAGCTACCACTTCAGGCAGCCTCTCATACAAGATTTCTCCAAAGACATCAATCTCTGCAACAGTGCTGAGTCAAATTCAGTACAACGCCAACGTGAACTACATGTTTGTCACCAAGGGCTCCGTAGCCGTGCGCTATCAATGGACCAACAAAACCAGACTCGGGCTGCGCCTGACTTACGAGACTGCGAAGCCCTCCCAAAAGATAGCTTACGTCACATCCCCCTCCAGCAGGTTCACGGGGGGCATCTCAATAAGATACGACTTCAGCCGCTGCCTGGCAGCCGGAATAGACTACGAGCACATGTCCAAGGACACCGACATCAACGACTATACGTACACCAGCAACATCATCTACACCTTCCTGACCCTCCACTTCTAAGCAAGGCCAAAGCTTGCCAAATGTTGCCAGCCACCGTGTAAATACTGTATTATTCCAGTGGCGTGTTGATAACCGGATTTGGCGTCCAAATAACCTCATCGTCGCTCAGGGAAGAACAGATGAAGAATGTGCTGGTAGCCGTGGTTCTCGCCCTGTCTCTGTTTTTGGGCTGCGGATATGAAACTCCAGAGCACTCCGAAGAGACGATAAGTAAATCAGAGCAGTTAACTTCTGACGCTAAAAATCACTCACAAAATAATGCCCCGCAACTACCTGATGAAATGAGGAAGGAACAGGAAAAGAGAATACAAGAACTAATAGAATATCTCGGGTGCCTGTCCAAAATCCGGGGACAGGCTGAAAGGGAGCTAAAAGAAATAGGTGAACCTGCGATTAAACCACTTATATTTGCATTAAAAGATAAAAACGCAAGTCTGCATATTCGCTCTGGAGCTGCGGATGTTCTGGGCGAGATAGGGGACAAAAGGGCTTTTCTGCCTCTCATGGAGGAATTTGAGAATCAGGATAGTGACATCCGCAGTTCTGCTGCAGTAGCATTAGGCAAAATTGGTGGCAAGAAGGTTTTAGAGCTTCTCTTACAGGAATTTAAGAATGCCGATAGTGAAATAATCCGTGACTCCGCTGCAGCAGGATTGGGAGAATTGGGCGACAAGAAAGCTGTCGAACCATTGATTAAGGCGCTAAAAGACAAGGATTATTGGGTTCGCAGCAGTGCTGCAGGAGCATTAGGCAAGATAGGAGACAAAAGAGCTGTTGAGCCGTTGCTTGAAGCGCTGAAAAAAAGTGAAGAAATGGCTCTTGTTGAAGCCTTAGGCCAGTTAGGAGACTCAAGAGCCGTAGAGCCTATTGTGGAAATTCTTGAGAGCAAGATTCAGAAAGCTACAAGCCGCAGGAATATTTACGATGGCACAATCTCAACACTAACAAAGGCTCTTGGAAATATCGGCGGCCCTGGAGCAGTTAAAACTCTTGTGAAATTACTCAAGAAAGGAAGGAATTCTTATGAGAAAGAATGCGGCACCAATGCATTAGTGCAGATTGGCGAGCCTGCGGTTGATATATTAGTAGGGACACTGGAAGACGAAGATTATTATCTGCGCTGCCGTGCCGCAGAAATACTGAGCAAGATAGGGGACAAGAAGGCGCTTGAACCTCTGACCGCCGCGTTAAAAGACAAGGACAATCGGGTTCGCATCGCCGCTGCTTGGGCTTTGAGAAATATGGGTGAAGTGAGTGCAGTTGAACCGCTTATCGAAGCGCTTAAGGATAGTAAAGCTGTTGTCCGTTCCTACGTGGCATCGGCACTCGGCAAGACAGGCGACAGGAAGTCAGTTGAGCCGCTTATCGAAGCGCTGAAAGATGATAAAGAAGCAATTGTCCGCTCCTCTGCCGCATGGGCACTGGGCAAGATACGCGACAAGAGGGCGGTCGGTCCGCTTATGGAAGCTTTGAAAGACGAAGATTTGAGGGTCAACTCTCGCGCTGCAGGAGCATTAGCAAACATAGGCGAACCTGCGGTTGAGCCTCTCATCAAGGCGTTGAAAGACAAAAACAGTTTTACCCAGGAGTGTGCTGCAAAGGTATTGGGTAACATCGGCGACAAGAGGGCGGTCGGGCCCCTTGTTGAAGCGCTGAAAAAAGGCGACTGGGTCTGCCCCTATGCCGCATGGGCGTTGAGGAAGATTACAAAGCAGGACTTTGGCCGGAGCTACAAGCAGTGGAAGCAGTGGTACGAGAAGAACAAGGGTGAGTAGCTATTCCTGCTGTTTTATCGCAGGAGATGGCCGAGGAGGTCTATTACCCCGGTGGCAGGCATGCGGTTGGCCTTCAGCTCACGCGCAGCAACGGAATCGCAAATAATCATGCCCGGCATACCGCCAAACTCCGGCGTAAGCCCGTGCGAGCCTTTGACAAGCGAAACATCCCCAGGCACCTCGGCATAGCCGACCCCTGACTGGACAAAAAGCTCCAGGGGGTCGAGCCCCGGCTTGGCAGGGCTGCCCTGGCGTGGAAAAGACGGCGCAAGGGCGTCGTCCAGCCACCAGTTGTACGTAAACCAGAACTTCGGCTCGCTGATTGCAATCAGCTCGCCGCTGCGTGCGTGCTCAAGCCCCTGCCTTCTCTTCTCCTGCACATCCAGGACCGCCTGTACCCCGCGCAGGTTTCTCACCAGCTTGGCGGCATCGCGGGCGTAATCGTCGCGGCAATACACGTGCGCAACCTGGTAATCTGTGACAGCGAAAGCCCTGCTCACCTCGAAGTCTATGAATTCCCTGCCGCCTATCTCCTGGACGGAGAGCATGCCCTCGTTTCTAAGCTCGCGGTTTATGTGAACCGCTCCGGAGACGTTCGAGAAGCCGTACTCAGAGACGACGACCACCGCGCCGTTCCTCTCCTCGGCGCGGAAGCGAACTACAAGGTGCCCGAGAAGCGCGTCAATCAGTGACAAGACCTTCTTCGCATCGCTGGAACCGGAACCATGCCTTGTCAGCGCGTGGTCAAGGTGGGGGAAGCGAACCATGGTCAGGCGGGGTTCCAGTTGCTTGAGAATGTATTCGGCAGCGCCGGATATCCAGCGCATCGCGGCCTGCGAATCCGAACGCCCCTCGTAGCTTTCAAGGTCGAACCAGCGCAACGTGGAAACAAGCTCCGGGTACAGGAGGCGGGGTTTTGAATAGCAGCGCGAAAGCAGGCCGCCATCCTCCATTATGACCGGGTCAGGGCACACAACGATGTCCGCCTTGGCGTACATCGTCTGCTCGAAAAACAGGACCGCGCACAGGGAACGTACCTCATGCGCCTTGAAGAGGTCCCATAACCTGGGAGATTCGACGGCGGCGGAGTACTGGGGCCTGCAGAGCACCCGGTATGAAGCGCGGTCGTAGAATGCATCGGCAACCATGCCGTGCTCGTATGCCCTGCGGCCGGTCAGCATGTCTGCCTGCACTGTGCAGGCAACGGCGGGCAGGCTGGGGACCAGGTCAGCCCTGCCCCCCTGTTCAGCAACACTTCC
Source organism: uncultured Planctomycetota bacterium (assembly GCA_964455955.1). Lineage (GTDB taxonomy): Bacteria > Planctomycetota > SKW154 > SKW154 > DAOVDS01 > CAYWBA01. The sequence goes on from CAYWBA010000080.1 coordinate 4,274, forward strand.
GAGAAAAGGTGCGGAACCGCTGCTTATGTCGTCCAGGGTCAGGCCGGGTATGCTGACAAAAAGCAAGCGGGTCATTGAATCCTCCGAGCTGTGCCCCTATACGATACTCGCAGTCCCACCCCTTGTGCAAGAAAATTCGAGCTCGTCGTGGAGCACGCCGAAAATAACGGAGCTGTCATAGACAAGCTGCTTGTAGAGGTCTCTTACGTGGCGGTCCTTGGGCAGGTGCAGGGCAATCCGGTCAAGATTGCGGCGCATGAACTCCATGGACTTGGCAGCGCGGCGGGCATTTTTCAACCCTATGCTTACAAGTATTTCTTTCTCCATAATCCCCTCTCTGGCCGATTCATAGGAATTTCAGCACGGCCGTGACCATTATCGAAATAAGATGTATGAGACTCCTGCGCTCGACAGAGTCTCTGTAGTTCTTATCGGCATATCACGCGAGCGTGTTTAGGCGAAAAGGACAGGGCCAGCTCTGATAACGCGCGATTTTCTGAGCAGTTGAGCAGGAGACCGCAGGCGAGCAGTGGGCGCTTGATACTCCTGCTCTCCTGTTCTACTGCTCGCCTGCTCTGCGCTTTGCGCGAGGCTGCCTCTCTCAGCCGAAACTTGCTTGAATATTGAGGCAATTTGCAGTAGAATCCCCCCTGACAATCATGCAGGAGAACAGCCTTGCTTGTAAGCGAGCTTGACTATGAACTCCCCAAGGAGCTGATTGCGCAGCACCCTGCACCGGAGCGGGACGGCTCAAGGCTTATGGTGCTTGGCCGCAGGACCGGTGAGATAAGCCACAGGGTGTTCCGCGACCTGCCGGAACTCCTTGGAAGCGGCGACCTTCTCGTGCTGAACGACACGCGGGTCTTTCCCGGCCGCCTGTTCGGCCACCGGCGCACAGGCGGCAAGGCGGAAGCCCTCATGCTGGGGCCTGGGCCGAAGGGGTCTCTGCGAACTCTGCTCAGGACACGCGGCAAGGTGAAGCCGGGCGAGGTTTTCTCATTCGCCTCGGACAAGATACGCATCCGGGTAACTGAAAAGGATGAGACAGGCGCCTGGTACTTTGCGCCGCTCATCGAAGGTTTTAAGGAAAAACTGAAAGCTCTTGGAGATGTCCCCCTGCCGCCTTATATCCAGCGTGACTACTCCAGCGGCGAGTACCACGATGAAGACTTGCAGCGCTACCAGACTGTTTTCGCGCGTGAGACAAACTCGGAGCCCGCCGGGGCCCCAGGCGGCCCGGCTGCATCACTGGAGGGCTCCGCGGCCGCGCCCACTGCCGGCCTGCATTTCACCCCCGCCCTGCTTGAGTCGCTCGCGGGTGCAGGAATTGAAACCTGCTTCGTGACCCTGAATATCGGGTATGAAACTTTCCGGCCGGTCAAAGAAGAAAAAGTCGAAGAGCACGCCATGCATTCCGAGTTTTACCACGCGGGGGCTGAAACTCTCGCCGCCATCCGGGCCGCCAAACGCCAGGGGCGCAGGATTGTTGCGGCAGGCACGACCAGTTGCAGGGTGCTTGAAACTCTTGCGCGCGTGACTGCGCTTCAAGATGAATGTCCGGACCGTGACCACGACGGGTGGACCGGTATCTTCATCTATCCGGGATTTGAGTTCAAGCTGGTTGAAGCGCTGATTACCAACTTCCACCTGCCGCGCAGCACCTTGCTCATGCTGGTATGCGCATTCGCGGGCAAAGAAAAAATACTTGCATCTTACCGGGAGGCCGTGCACCAGAAATACTGTTTTTACTCGTACGGCGATGCTATGCTGATAACCTGACGCAGTCAGCAGGAGGACAATCTTGAGGCGATTTTTGCTTTTCGTGCTGCTCGCAAGCCTGGTGGCCGCTTGCACAACTGACTATCAGATTGTTCCGGTGAAGCGCCGGCATGCGCCTGGAGACCCGGACAGAACTGCAAGGCGCACCCCGTCCAATTCATGGGAGGTTGCTGCAACTACTTACAAACCGCCTGAAAGCGCGCAGTCGGTGCAGTACATATGCCATGCGGTGCGCACTGCCATCTCGGGCCGGGAAATAGATTCTGAGACCTTTTACAAGAACGCACCGAAAGAACTCAAAGAACCCTACACGGGTTTTGTGTTCCTGTCCGTTTACGGCAAGAAGGCCCGGCTCTTCAAATCGGCCGCGCGGGCTGAAAACGCCGCCCGCGGGAGCCTCGCAGCCCTGGCGGCACTCCAAAAACAGGTCTCTGGCAAGCTTCCCGCCGATACTGACAAGCTCGCGGTCAAGGTTGATTTCACAAAAACAGAGTTCCCTCTTGAGCGGAGCGAAACAGCGCAGAGCGCTTTCCTGCCGGGTATTGACGGGTTGCTACTCGACCTCCCGCAAAGCCGCAAAAACCTGAAACTGTCTGAATTCCGGCTTCCTGCGGAAATCCTGACAAGAGCACCTGCAACCAGGGCTGACATTATGCTTTACTTCTACATGCTGGAGGGGTCGGGTACGCGCCGCCGGTTTCGTACAAAGGCGTTTTTGCAGACAAAGGCGGGCGAGCACCCTGTGGCACTGACGCGCTCTCTGCCTCCCGGCCCGCCTGCAACAGCCCGGGTGCTTAAAGAACGGATTGTCGGCGCCTGCGACTACCTTATGCGCAACCAGCGTAAAGACGGCTCCTATCCCTACCTCTACGCCGCAAACCGTGACAGGTTTCCCGATGCCCCAAAAGAAAGCGCTGTGCGGCAGGTGGCAACAGCATCCATGATGATACTCGCAGGCGAAGCGCTTTCCCGGGATGATTTTATCAGCTCGGCGGAAAGGCATCTTGACTACATGCGCAGGCAGCTCAAGCGGAAAAACAAAATGGCCTATTTCCTGCATCAGGGTGAAGCCACCCTCGGCGGCTCGGCTATCCTGGCCTGGACTCTCTGCAACTACCGCAGGGTAACGGGCAAGGCAAAATACGACCAGCTTGCCCGCGAGGCTGTGGACTTTGTCATGTTTCTTCAAAAACAGGATGGCTCCTTCCACAACTTCTACAAGCCTGAGCTTGAGGCGCCAATAAACAAGGCGTCCCGTTACTACCCGGGAGAGGCGTGCCTGGCTCTTTACTGGTTCCACAAAGTTTACGGCGGAAGGGAGTACCTCGACGCAGCGCTGCGCGGCGCCACCGCGCTTTCCAGGCGGCTGAATGAACAACTATCCAGAGGTACAAATGTAGTGGACGCGTGGCTCATGCAGTCGGTACGTTTCCTCTACCCGCATGCCGGCGAAAAACAAAAAGAACAGATGCTTGCGGCCGTGGAGCGCATGTCCAACGTAATGGTTCGCGCGCAGCGCACTGAAGAGACGACCGGCCAGCCCGACCTTGCCGGCAGCTTCCGAAGCGCCGCGCCGGTCCTGCCGGGCGGCCCGGGAGGCGCGGCACTCTGCGAGGGCCTGGCGGCAACCTATTTCCTGCTGAAATCGCTTGGCAAACCCGCCGAAACTATCAGGAATACACTCCTGAACGCCGCAGCTTTCCAGCTTAAGCACCAGTACTGGGATGCAAACATGTACTTTCTGCCAAACCCCGGGCGCGCACGCGGCGGAATCTCCGGCACTCTTATAGACTGCCTCGTCCGTGTTGACCACGTTCAGCACACTGTCGTTTTGTTCCTGGAACTGCTCAAGATTCTCAATGAGTGAGCCATGGCGGGAAGTTCACGACCCGGCAAATCCTTGTGAGAAATCCGGGTTAGGGCAATTTGAGATTGACCCGGGCAGTTCACTGCGATAGGATATGCTGCTCCGGTTGTGGGAGTTACCATGCGGATTCTCCTGATAATACTGCAGACTATGGCGTTCCTGATCTTTGTCGCGGCAGTGCTGCTTGCGCTCCACCTGTCCGCTGCTGTGCACCATGAAGACATAAGTCACCCTCACTGCCTCGTACGCACCGTAGTTTTCATTTTCGGAAACACCTTTATTGATGTCGCGATTTTCGCCATTATAGCTATTGGAAACATCTGGTTTGTCGTGGGGCCGCTTATGAAGGTTGAAGAGCCTGCAACCCGCACCTTTACGAACCTTTCAGTGCTTTTTGTCCAGACTATGATTCTCCTGACAATAGGAATTATTGGCTGCGCCGTTATGTGTTTATTATGAGGAAACCATGCGATTTCTAACCAATCTGCTCGACTGGATAACGCTCGCTGCTGCCACCGTGGCCGTATTATGTGCGATTGTCTCGCTTATTCGCGGCAGGCGCCTGGCTTCGAGCCTGCTGCTCGTGGCAGCCCTGTTTCTCTGGATGTCGAGATTCGACGCTACCGTTTATGATTTCATGGGTCCCCGCGCGACTGGATGGTTCACCTGGGGAGGCATAGCGGTATCGGTCATCTTTACCGCCCTGCGGCCCTGGCGATACATTCCCAAGACGTACGAGAGACTGTTTAACGTGTCTATTGCCGGTTTTCTTCTAATCTTCGGGGCGCTTCTTTTTGAATCGCTCATAATTAAGCAAACCTCATCCGTGTTTGAGAAAACCAGCGTCTGGATTTCTGTAATGTTCGTTGCGGAAAAGACGCTCGCAGCAGCCAAGATGGTGTTGCTTGCAAGCGTCGCCTACATCTGGGCAATCGCCGCTGGAAAACATGCTGAGGACCTTGACCTCCCCTTCCCCGAGGAACCTGCCGGCAAAGAAGTGGAAAAAGAAGAACAGCCACAAGAAAAGCAGGAACAGGAAAAATAGGTTGCGCAAAGCCTGCACTTGAGTTGCTGCTCAACCAGGTACATACCACCCTGAGCTGTCCGCTACGACTCATTTAGACAACTGCTCCTTTCGCATTGCTGCAAAGGCCGAAAGCCGCGGCCGGGCCGCAGGCCGGGTGAGCGCCTCTATGACGAGTATCGTGCGCCAGTCAAGCCTGCCCGAAGCCTCAAGCCCCTGCTCCGCCTGGAACTGTTTCACCGTTTCCGCATCCCTGCCACCGTACCCAAGCGATTTGAGAGATTCAAAAAGCTGGTCGCACCGCTTTGTGTGGTCCGCCGGGCTGAAATCATGCAGGAAGTCCGGTGCAATCACCACTGCACGCCCCTCCCATCTCCACTCCCTGACATACCCCATGCGCTGCATCCTCAGCAGCCCTACCAGCGGCTCACCTGCAATTACCCACTCCTCGTCAAGGCCTATTAACGCGCTGCAATGCCCCAGCCTCCTGCCGTACTCGGTGGAAAGCAGGCAGGGGACATCGAACTTGAGGAGCTCTTCCCACGTGGTCCTTATCACCTTTGCCTGAAGCTTCCTGACAGCGCCCAGTTTGCTTACAGCACCCGGCACTTTGGGAGTTGACGTGCCCCGAAAGCTCGAACGCAATGCATAGGCAATCTCTCCCTCCGTATACTCAAGGCCCCACAGCCGAAGCACTGTGGCAAGAGACGCGGGCACGCAGGAGAAGCCGGTGGACTGAATCGTAACACCATCACGTACCCTGCCGTCAAGGCTCCTCACCTTGCCCGCAGCCACGGCGAAATACACCTGGTCCGCCAGGGTGAAGTAGGAGAGCACAACAAGAAAGACGAGGAATATCACGCGCCGGGAGGAAGTGTCCAGGTAGAACGCGCTCATGACGCCGACAAGCAAAAAAGAACACCCGTAGAGCAACTCAGTGAAGAACGATTCCGGGAACAAAAAGTAAAAGTGCTCGGTCATAAGCTGCGAAATAAGGTTAAGCCCGAGCAGCACAAACCCGGCTGCAATAAACATGTAGCGCAGCCTGGGCCGGCGGCGTGTCACAACGCGAGCGGCAACCGCACTCCCGCCGCACACTACGATCATAATAACCAGTTCGAGGATGTGCATGTTTCACCTATTTCCGTTTCCCAATACTATAATCCTTCTGCGCCAAATGTCAACTCGCAGTTTCCGTCTGTAAATACATCTGTAAATAGCTTGTGCGGGGGGCAGATGTCGTAACCTGCTTTTGGCATAAGGACTTACAATAGCAGGCAATTCAAAACAGTCGCCCCTGTTTACAGATTTCGCGGGGGGCCGGGTTACATTTGCGTGGGATAGCGTGAATAGGGGATTGACGCAACCTCTTGCTACGTAAGCAGGTTGCGTCGAAACGCGAAGCGTGGGTGTGTGTAACATTTTATTTGCCAAGAGGTTAGGGCGAATTCGAGCACTTTACAAACCACCTCAAAACAGTTTCTTTCACCGCAGAGCCGCAGAGTAGCGCAGAGATAAGAAACCTTTTCCTTTTTCTCTTTTCTCAAAACCATAATTACTTTCTTCTCTGTTCTTCCTCTGCGTTTCTCCGCGTCTCAGCGGTAAAATCTTCCACACTATTATACGCACGAGAACCGGAAATGTTAGCAGAAATCGGTGAAAAATCCCTGAAAATCTCTATCTGAATCACCAGGCTACGGGTCGTAGTGATAGCCCATGTCGACTATGCCGGTGTCTGTGGCCCCGTCAGTCCGGGTTGTTTTGGTGTCGAGGCCTAAGTTTACAGCAGTGTCACTGCCTGCATTTAGGCATGGACTATCTAAGAGCTGCCCCGATGCAATCTGG
>CAYWBA010000081.1:0-2806 GCA_964455955.1 uncultured Planctomycetota bacterium
GGAGACGCAAGCGGGAAAGAAGACCAATGAAAATTTGTAAATTTCGCACATTTGTTGCGCATAGAGCCGGGATATGGAAAAGCAGGCATGTGTCTGCGAATTATGGGGCACGCAGCTTGCAGGTTGACATATAATGGCTGCAAGCCTATAATCATCTTCGTATCGTGCGGAGGAGTTATGGCAGACGAGAGTTATGCTGAAAGCCTGAGGGCTGCGATTATTGAAAGCGGGACCGAAGTGGCGAGCCTGGATAAGGTAAAGGAACTGGTGCTCGCCTACCGCCGCAGCAATAACCTGGTGCGCCCGGATGACTTCGAGCTTATGAAAGACTCGAAGACCGACCTGAAGTGGGAGCACAGGGTCCGGGCGGCGCTTATGGACCTGAGGAAAAGAGGCGAGTGTGCACTTGTTGGCAGGGCGAAATACAGGTTCTTTCTATGAAAGCATTTAACGAAAAAGACTGGGTCAAAGACAAGAATCTCATTGCCCGGAGGATTGATGCCGGGTCGCTGCCGGGGCTTCTCAAGAAGAGGCTGCATGTGCCCGCGCTCTGCAAGGTGCTTGTTACCATGCCTTCAGGGGAAAAGGTTATTAGAAAAGAAGGTTCAGAAGTAACAGGCCTCAAGGAGGCTGTTCTTGTCAAGACCCACAAGTTCGACCTGCCCTTCAGCGTGACCGGGCTTGTTACGAGTGAAGGATTCGTCGGCGAGTGTGAGCTTTTGCTTGCCTTTATCGCGGGCGAGGGCGATTTCGATGTCGAGCAGGTGGCTGAAAACCTGCTCAAGGGCAGGCAGGAGGCGACTACCAGAGATGTAGGGCAGTTCCTTTCAGAAGCGGTCGAGGAGACGCTGAAGACTTTTGCGAGCGAGCACACGGCCGGGTCAGTGTGCGAGCAGCCGGTTATCAGCGAGCTCAGCGAGTCGCTTGAGAAAGGCCTTAAGAAGCTGCTCTATCTCGGCGGGCTGAGTTTCTGCGGGGTGGCGGAGTTCGACTTTGTCTGCCCCGAGTTCGAGTCGCTCCAGAGCGAGCGGTCGAAGATAAAAGGGCGTGAAGAGGTGTTGCGCTCACGCGCGAAGCTTGATGAAATGCAGTTGCAGAGCAGGCTTGTCAAGATACAGGCGCTGAAGGAAGTGGGGGTGGACCCCAACGTGGCGCTCGAAATCGAGCTCGGCAAGGCCGGCTTCGCGCCCTCGCGCTCGAAGATGCTGCTTGTTGCGAGCGGAAAAGGCATTTATGCTTATGCGCCTTACTCGCAGGAGCCTGCAAAGCCCGAAGAGATTTATCTGCTGCCGGAGGATATGGGTTTTGCACGCACCGCGCGTGTGCTCAAGCGGGATGGTGAGCTGGTCATCGCGGTTGGCACGCAGCGCGGGGTCTATGTTTTTTCGCCCGGCGGGGATTATTCACACGAATACTACATAAAGACGACAGGCCGCCCGCGCGGTGGGTTCAACTCCGCCGCCCTCGCCGGGGATGTCCTTTATGCCACCCATTCCGAGCTGGGCATTCTTCGGTGGGAAGGGGATGGCGAGGGCGAAGCTGTCCTCACCAAGATAACCAGCTTCAACAGGCATACGCGCGGCGTCTGCGCCAAGGGTGGGACAGTTTACTTCAGCAGCGGCAGCTTCGTCCATGCTTTTGACCCGGTTTCCGTTGAGGTGTTGTTTACCCTGGGGGAAGAGGGCAGCCCGATTACATCATTGCTTGTGGAAGGGGACTCTATCTTCGCAGGCAACCAGGCCGGCGAGGTCCTGCACTGGGCGGGCAGCCAGCCGGAGCGTCCTGCGAGTGTGCTTTTACGCAGGCAGAGCACAATCTACTCGCTTTCCACAATGGATACAGACAAGGGTACTTTCCTGCTGGTAGGTTCGCGTGACTACTCCGTTACCGCCTTTGAGCCGATAACCGGTGCGGCGAGGCAGTACATGAGCCCCGCGCTGCTGAGGTGGGTTGACGGTGCGGGCGACTTCGTTTTTGCCGCCTCGTACTCCGGGCACAGGGTTTTTGCATGGGATGTGAGGGAGCCTTCCCGCCACCTCTACTCAATCCCGGTGGAAGAGAAGGCGCAGGATATACGCGTGTGGGAGGTGAAGTAGTGGCTTGCCACTTTTGAAAATAGCTGTTGAGTTTCATGTATTCTGTAAGTATAGACGTAAACAGGAACGTACAATTTCAATAGTGAAGGTGCAGTAGTGTTCTTTTCCACAACGCTGCGGGTTCTGGGCCGGGTCATGATAGTCATGCTGGCCGCCCTGGGTATCTATCTCGGCTACAGGTATTTCACATCCGAGCCCCCGCCGCAGGAATTTAATCACTACCAGGAATACGTGATTGACCAGGCGGCGGGAGAACTTGTTGCCGCCGTAGCACCAGCCAGGGGTAAGCCCAGGAAACTCCTTCTGCCCCGCGGGCGGGGCGATGCTACGGGAAGGGTGACTTACGTGGTCGAGCAGAAGCTCAAGGACAGTGGCCGGGCCGAGGTGCTCGAACCACAGATTACCGAGGATGCGCAGGAATCAGTCAAGGAGTGGTTCTTCTCCGCTGCAAGAAAGATAATCAAGCCTGAGGAAGCCAAGGCTCTTGCGGAACGCTCCCACGCGGATGCATTTCTTTTCCTGACTGTTGAGGAATTCTATGATTCGCCCCGGGCCTCAATGCTGAGCATATCTTTTCAGTTGCAGGATGGCTCCGGCGAGGAGATAAGCCGCGGCCAGGCCGGCGGCAAGCTTGTAAAGTCCGCTTTTTCCCTCACCTATCTTCGGCTGTGGATGTGGTCGAGGTCGCCGTGGGTAAGGGCGCTTATCTG
>CAYWBA010000081.1:2816-10749 GCA_964455955.1 uncultured Planctomycetota bacterium
CTTGTAGCGATATTCCTGCCTCTTGCAACGTACAAGATTGGATATTCGGTTCTTGCGAAACAAAGAAATCTTTACAACGCGCTTCTTATCGGGGCTTACACAGCCGTTGACGCTGTTGGCGCCTGGATACTCCTTGGTTTCACGCTTGAGGGTTTTGCTACGTTTATGCTTTTTGTTCTCGCGCTTCTTGGCGGCGGTGTGTGGAGCTTCCTGATACTTGACGAGTTTGAAGACATGCGCCGCTGAAAGTGGGATGTGTTGTATGGGAAGAATTACCCTTGCTCTTTTGCTGGCCTGCATGGTGGTTGGGCCGGTGTTGGTCGCGCAGGAGGAAGAGCATCCACAGGAACCCCCGCAGCCGGAAGATGGTACGCAGCCCGCGGACAAGATGCAGGTGGTGGAGCCTGTTTCGCTGCCCTGGAAGAGCGCGCCTGTCCGCCCGGTGCACTCCAGGGAGTTTGAGGAGATGGTGAAGTTTTTCAGGTTCAATCTGAACATAAAAGACATCTCCCGGATTGTGGCGCCCGCGGTCATGCCTTTTGTCGGGATATTACCGGTAAGGCTGCGCAAGGATATAACAGAATATGGAGGCAAGAAAGGCGCTGCCGGCGTACTGATTCTTACCGTGCAGGATGGAAGCCCTGCAGAAAAGGCGGGCTTGAAAAAAGGGGATGTGGTAACAGGGCTGGGCGGCGAGGCTTTTAAGGGGAAAAGCGCAGAAGCTCTCAAGAAGCTCTCTGTTGCCATTGGCCTGTCTTCGGCCGGGGATGTTCTTAAGCTTTCCATCCTGCGTGACGGCAAGAAGTTCGATAAGGAAATACAGGCAGGGCTGCGAGAGACTGCCGAGATGCCTGTGCCAGACCATCCGGAAATATGCTTCGATTCCGAGCAGGAGCTTTCAGTCCTCGAGGAGGCGCTTCGCAGCAGAAACATTTTCGACCCGTTCCTCAAAACTGCAAGCCAAATCGCCGGTGCGGCCAACCTGACACTGAACAAGACCAGGGTTGGCGATTCGCAACTGATAAACCCTTTCAGACTCAAGGAAGTGACATGCTGCCTGCGCAACCCGCTCAAGACGGTGCTCCTGTCACAGGAGGTTGCAGACCGCCTGCGGCAGTATTACAACCGGGACAACCAGAACCTGCAGGCTCTTCTCCGGGAGTGTGCATCTTTGCTTGACTGCGAGCCCCCCACGCAAGAACCCTGTCGGGACAATGGGTTCATGCCTTCGGCAATTATTGAATCCGCGGCGATTGCAGCAAGCCGGCTTGAGAAAGCGTTTGAGAAGCTGGGTCCCAAAGGCATCGAACGCCTCACAGAGCTAACCTCCAGGATGTTCGGACAAGGCGATGAGCGCCTCTCCAATGATGAAGAGGCGGAGCTGCTCTCTCTCGGCGCTCAGGTTGACTACAACGGGCTCGCCTCGGCATCTCTTGCAGTGGTTGACAGGCTCACGCCGTACAACCTGGGCTGCATGGCGGCGCGGCTCGGGCAGCTTTCTCCAGTTGAGCAGCACCCCGGCGTCAGCGGCGAGGTCCTTGTCTACGAAAAAACGAAGTTCGGCCTTGTGATTGTCGGCGGCAAAGGGCCAAACACTTACAGCGCGGGGGCAGCCGTGATTGTTGAGTTGGGCGGTGACGACCTCTATCTTGACGGCGCGGCCGTCGCGACGCCGCAGCGGCCCGTCTCGCTTATCATAGACTACGGCGGCGATGACTTCTATCTTGGAAGAAAAGCAGGCCCGTGCGCCGCGAACTGCGGAGTCGCGGTTCTGCTTGATTTTGCAGGAAACGACCTGTACAGCGGCAAGGCAGGCTGCCAGGGCTGGGCGGCCGCGGGCGTTGCCCTGCTCGCCGATTTCGGCGGCGCCGACACCTACCGGGCGGAGGCTGCGTGCCAGGGCGGGGCGCTTTTTGGCATCGGCCTGCTGCTTGATACTCAGCCTCCTGAACCAAGTGAGGACAAGTCCAAGAAGTGTGAGGGATGCGACACTTACAGCGCAGACCTCTACTCGCAGGGCTTCGGCTGCGTGAAGGGGATAGGGGTGCTTCTTGACGCTGGCGGAAACGATGTGTATCGCGCCGGGTGCAAGCACACCGACCACCGGGACCGCAAACGCTCCACCACGAGCTTCTCGCAGGGGTTCGGGCTTGGCTTGCGGCCGTGGGGCGGGCAGCGCCCGCAGGCAGGACAGCCCCTCGAAAGGCAACAGGGGAAAGGAACAGTATCCCCAAAGACAAGGCCGACTTGGGAACCCAGGCTCTGGGACGGCTCGCCCGGCGCCGACGGGGGTATCGGCGTGCTTCTGGACCTTGGGGGGCATGACTTCTACATAGGCGACTATTTCGCGCAGGGGGCGAGCTACTGGTACGCACTGGGCGTTCTTTTCGACGCTGCGGGAGATGATGTCTATCTCGCGGGCCGCTACTCTCAAGGGGCCGGCATACACCTTTCGGTCGGTTCGCTTATTGACCAGGGTGGCGACGACCGGTACAGCGCCTACTACGGGGTATCACAGGGGTGCGGGCACGACTGGTCTGCCGGCTGCCTCTATGATGCAGCGGGCAATGACAGCTACAGCTCGGGCGTTCTCGCGCAGGGCGTGGGCAACGATGTGGCTCTGGGGCTGCTTGTCGATGTTCGGGGCAACGACGTTTACAGAGCTAAGAGCCGGGGCCAGGGTGCAGGCAACCGCTTTGACCGCAGAAACGCAGCAAGCATGGGCGTCCTCTTCGACGGGGCTGGAGAGGACATTTACATTCCACAAAAGGATAATAACACCATCGTATCAGGCACCGAGCACGGGGTTCTGATTGACAAGTAAGCAGCATTTTCCTGCGCTGAGCGACCTGAAGACAGCTTTGCAGCTCACAGGCTGGCGCCCGTCAAAGGCACTGGGGCAGAACTTCCTCTTTGAGCACAGTGTCCTGGACGCGATAGCGCGCCAGGTAGCGCCCGGGCCGACTGATGTTGTACTTGAGATAGGCGCCGGATGCGGCTTTCTGACCGCGCACCTCGCACAGACCGCGGGCAAGGTTCTTGCGGTCGAGATAGACAGCCGTCTTGTGGATATTGCACGGCGATTTTTGCAACAGTATGCCAACGCAGAAGTTATGGCTGCCGATATCCTGCGTTCAAAGAAGTTGAGCCCGCAGGTCCAGAAGCGGCTCGGGGAGCTTGGCGGGTGCGACCTTGTTGCAGGCAACTTGCCCTATAGCACAGCCACAGCGATAATTATGGCGCTGGCGCGGCGGGTAGCACCCGCAGGCAAAACAACTGCTCGAAATGCAACAGGGGAAATGGAGAGATGTCCGAAAGACAATGCCGACTTGGGAGCCCAGCCTCTGGGACTGAGCCCCCGTACACTCACATTTCTCGTGCAGGAGGAGGTAGGCCAGCGCCTTGCTGCAAAACCTGGCATGCCGGAATATGGCGGGATATCGGTCCTGACAGGTGCATCTTTCAGCGTGAAGCTGCTTCGGACGGTAGGAGCAGAGGTCTTCTGGCCCAAACCCAAAGTCACGTCAAGACTTGTGCAGCTCAGACCCCGGCGGAAACCCGATGAGTTTGAGAAATTTGAACGTTTTGTCCATACCCTGTTTGCACAGCCGCGAAAGACAGCTATAAACTCGATTGTCCACGGCGCCGGGCGTGCAGGCGCACTGCGGCCGGGGGCCGGCAAGGTCAGGCTGCGCCAGGAAGTAACACAAGCTCTGGTGTCGCTGGGAGTTAGGGCTGATGTTAGACCTGGCGGCCTGAGTGTAGCGCAGGTACAAGAGCTACATAACGTCTTGGCAGCCAAAGGGTTAGTGACATCTTAGGCGTTGGGCCGGCAAAAAAAATTCAGAATGTACCTTGACTAACTCATAATGATGTTTTATACTGAATGATTGCGGGGCAGCTACCCCAAAGGGGTAGACCGTACTTGCGCTTGTTATCCCTTGCATTACAGCCGCGGCTTCGCGCAGGTAAGCTTAAGCGGTAATTCTTCACGCACTGTGGCTCTGAGGAGGTGCCTAAGCCCGGCATGCTTATATCTCCTGAGAAGCTCTCCGAACTCAAGAACGCAGTTGACATAGTAGAGGTCATATCTGAGTATCTGCCTCTGAAAAAGGCGGGCAAGCGGTATAAGGCGCTATGCCCGTTTCACCCCGATACTGCGCCTTCTTTCTACGTATCTGGTGACAGGCAGAGTTACAAGTGCTTCGGCTGCGGGATGTCCGGGGATGTTATAAGCTTCTTGCAGGCTATGGACCATTTGAGCTTTCCAGAGGCGTTGCGTGCACTATCGCGGCGTGCAGGAATTGTCCTTGAGCTTGATGAGGCTTCAGGGAAGACTTCAGGCATGGTGCGCGCCAATGAATTTGCATGCAGCTACTACCAGGATGTTCTCTGGAACAAGCCTGAAGGCGAACCGGCGCGGGAGTACTTGAGAAATCGCGCAATAAACCGGGAGATTGCGGAAAAGTTCAGGCTGGGCTATGCGCCCCCCGGCTGGGAATCGCTCAAGGCTTCTGCATCCCGGAAGGGTATTGCCGGGGCCGAGCTTGCAGACGCGGGGCTTCTGACGGTCTCGAGCAAGGGGACACAAATCGACTTTTTCCGCCAGCGGTTGATGTTTCCCATATTTGACATCCGCTCGAGGGTTATCGGGTTCGGCGGCAGGGTGCTGGACGATTCCCTGCCAAAGTATATTAACTCTCCAGACAGCGTGCTTTTCAGGAAATCCGGGACGCTCTACGGGCTGAATTTCGCGAAGATGCAGCTTTTTCACATGAAGCAAGTTCTGATTACAGAGGGCTACACCGATGTGATAAGGGCGCATGAGAAGGGCATAGACTACGCTGTAGCCACGCTTGGCACTGCTTTCACAGACAGCCACGCGCGGGTGCTTAAGAGATACGTTGATACTGTCTATGTCGTGTTTGACGCGGATGAGGCGGGCAGGAAGGCTGCCGAGCGCAGCCTTGAAATCCTGCTGGGGGAAGAGCTTGCCGTGCGTGTTGCGACGCTTCCGGGAGGGGCTGACCTGTTTGATTTTTTAGGCAGTGCGGGCGAAGATGACTTTAAGCGCCTGATTAGGGATGCGGTCGAGTTCCTGGATTTCAAGTACGAGAGCGCGGCAACGAGGCATGACCTTTCGACATCGGCAGGCAAGGCGGCAGCGACGGACGAGATGTTGGGTGTTCTCCGCGCAATCAGGAACCCTGTCCTTCGCGGGCTCGAAATTAAGCGGATGGCAGGCCGCATCGGTGTGGAGGAAAGAGAGTTGCGCGCGAGGCTCGGCCGCGCAGAAGTAGATTTGGCAGAAGTTGAATATATAGGTTCGGTCCCCGGCAGCTTGCGCGGGCTTGACCTGATTGATATCATCTTGAACAGGCCGGACCTGGCCGGCAGGGTGACCGAGGCGTTTCCGCCGGAGAGTTACATCGACCCGGAGCTCGGTCGTATTGCGTCAATCTTGTGGCAGTCACACGAGGAGAAAGGCACGGTTTCGACCGAGTGTGTCTTTGAGCAGCCAGATGGCGAAGACTTGCGGCAGAAGCTGCTTGACGTTTTGAGCTATACCAGGCAGTTTGAGGACAAGCCGAGAGATTACGAGGCATTGCTGGCAGCCTGGGTAAGCAAGAAAGAGGAAGAGCATCTTGCTTCCAAGATAAAGCAGAAAGGCGAGGAGAATCCTGCTGAGAGCCTGGTTGAATATTTTGAGCTGAGGAAGAAAAGCAGGCAGAAACACGGGGTGTAGGAGGAAATCGGCGTATGGACGTGCCGACGGAAAAGTTTGACAAGGCGACCAAGCTGCTGATTGAACAGGGCAAGAAGGAAGGCTACCTGACCTATGACGATATTAACAGGATCCTTCCCGATGACTACTCTGTTTCGCCAGAGAAGATAGATAACCTGCTTATGCTGCTGGACGAGTACGGGGTCAACCTCGTTGACGAGAAGGACACCAAGGACGGGCACGATGATTTGGAATCCGAGGAGTCGGATGGCGAAGCCGGTGGGCGTAGTGGCAGCGGGACTCCTTCGTACCGGCCTGAGCCGCCCGGTGAGCGGATAAGCGACCCGGTCAGGATGTACCTGATACAGATGGGGGAAATACCCCTGCTTTCGCGTGAGGAGGAGCTTCAGATTGCGAAGAAAATCGAGCTCACGCGGAAGCGGTTCCGTCGCACCGTGCTTGAATGCGGCGTTGCCATCGGTGAGGCAATCGGTATTCTTGACGAGGTCCGCGAAGGAGAGCTCGCATTCGACAGGACGCTCACAACAAACAGTTACGAGGAACTCGGCAAGATAGAGATTTCCAGCCGCCTGCCGGCAAATCTTGAAACCCTTGCCAAGGTACTCGAACGAACAAGGAGCGATTTTGTCCGCTCAAATCTCAAGAAAATATCCGCCAGGGAGCGCGAAAGATTCAGGAAATCCATACGTAACTCGAGGCGCAAGTGCGTCATGCTGCTCGAAGAGTTGAACTTCCAGACCAAGGTTATACGCGAAATCGCCGATAAGATTAAAGTTGCGGCCAGACGCGGCAGTCAACTGGAAGCGGCGCAACAGCAGTTGGGCAAATCGCGGCGCAAAAGCGCTGTAAGCAGGCTTAAAGAGACAAAAGGCGAGCTTAAGCAGATTGCCTGGAACGCTATGGAAAAGGTTCCTTCTCTTCGAGTGAGGGTTAAGGAGATAGAGAGGCGCTACAACGAGTACGAACGTGCCAAGAGGAAGCTGGCCTCGGGGAACCTGCGTCTCGTCGTTTCCATAGCCAAGAAATACCGCAATCGGGGCTTGTCTTTTCTTGACCTCATTCAGGAGGGCAATACAGGCCTTATGAAGGCGGTGGAGAAGTACGAGTACCGCAGGGGCTACAAGTTCTCCACCTACGCCACGTGGTGGATACGGCAGGCCATCACGCGGTCTATCGCGGACCAGGCTCGCACAATTCGCATCCCTGTGCACATGATTGAGACTATGTCAAAGCTTCGCAACGCGGCCAAGCAGCTTGTCCAGCGCGTGGGGCGCGAGCCAACCATAGAAGAGCTCTCGCACGAGCTCGGCATTTCGATAGATGAAACCTTGAGAGTGCTTAAAATTTCCAAGCACCCCACCAGTCTGGACAAGCCGATAGGGGAAGGCGAGGACGGCGTGTTCGGCGATTTCATAGAAGACCAGTCGGCCGAGTCGCCCGTGACCGCGGCAACGCATGAAATGCTTAAGGACAAGCTTGACAGCGTGCTCAACACCCTGACTTTCAGGGAAAGAGAAATTATTAAGTTGCGTTACGGCCTCGGTGATGGCTATACTTACACGCTTGAAGAGGTTGGCAGGATTTTCAAGGTGACAAGGGAGCGAGTGCGGCAGATTGAGGCCAAGGCGGTCCGCAAGCTGCAGCACCCGGTGCGAAGCAGGCTGCTGGAGGGCTTCCTTGAACCTGCTCCGGCGAGACAATGACATGATAGACACTCGAACAGAGATAAGCAACTGGGAGGCCGATGAACCCGAGTACGACCGCCGCGCAGATAGAGATTCTTAAGCAACTCAGCGATGTGGACGAGCAGCTCGCCAGCCTCGCTGCGCGCAAACGTTCGCTGCAGCAGAAAAATTCCTCCCTTAAAGAGTCCATTGAAGCACGCAAGCTTGAACTGGAGAACAGGCGTAAGGAAATCAAAGAAGACTCGCACTCCGAGCACAATGAAGAGCTTCTCCTGAAGGAGACTGAGGAGGAACTTCGCAAGACGCAGGTTCTCCTGAACTCTGCCAGGACAAACAAAGAGCTCAGGATACTCAAGGGCAAGCGCGATGCACTCCGGGATAAGGTTTCCGAGCTTGAAGATGATATCCTTGCGCGCTTCACCAGGACCGACGAGTCAAAGCTCCATATCGAGGAGAGCGGCAAGGCTCTCGAAGAAGAAGAAGAGAAGGTCACAGCGGAAAT
>CAYWBA010000082.1:0-6454 GCA_964455955.1 uncultured Planctomycetota bacterium
GTATTTTGAGCTGGCCGGTTTTGTCCAGCTCAAGCGCTTCTTTGAGTGCGGACAACGATTTTTCTTTATCGCCCATTTTTGCGTGCGTCAGGGCCAAGTTATACCAGGCTCTCACATTATGCTTATCGATTTTGAGCGTTCTGTTGAAGTCGGCGATAGCGCCGTCGTAATCGCCTTTGGCAGCCTTGGGTAAGCCACGATTATTGAGCGCCACCACGAAATTCGGCTCTATTTCTATTGCTTTGCTGAAATCGGCGATAGCGCCGTCATAGTCACCTTTGGCGTGCTTGGCAAAGCCGCGATTGTTGAACGCTGCCGCATCATTTGGGTTCAACTCTATTGCTTTGTTGTAATCGGCGAGGGCGCCGTCACAGTCACCTTTAGCGTGCTTGGCAAAACCACGGTTGTTGAACGCGACCTCAAAGTTCGGTCTTAATTGTATCGCCTTGTCAAAATCAGCGACCGCGTTGTCATAATCGCCTTTCTTGGCGCGCGCAACACCACGCCCATTGTAGGCCTCTGCGAAATCAGGGTTCAGGTGAAGCGCCTCGTCCAAGAGGCGGATGCATCTGTCATGGTTCTCCCTGTTGTGCGCGTCGGCAGCCTGTGCATACAAGGTCATGGGATTGCGCACATTCGGCATGAGCTGCAGGACTTCTTTGAAGTGTTCCTGGGCTTTGCCGAGTTTTCTCTTCTCCCAGTGAATCACGCCTATATGGAAGTGCACGACTGCCTCGCCGCCGGCGTCTCTGTTCTGCTGCGCCACGGCAAGTGCGCGCTCAAATGCCGCTATCGCCTCCTTGGGGCGGTTTGCATCCTTGAGGACTTTCCCCTTCTCAAGATACGATGTCAACCAGAGCGGGGCCGCCGCAATTGCTTCATCCAGCAGCCGCAGGTGTTCATCCAGTGTCGCTGCCATCGCGAGCTTCTTAAGAATCGCCTCGGCTTCCCAGCGGGCTGTTTCACGTTGCTTTCTCTCAAGCAGCGGAGCATCACAGCGTGATTTCAAACGCAAGGCCCTGTCATTATCCGGCATAAGTGTCAGCGACTTGGCAACCAATTCAAGCGCTTTCTCGTAGTCCTGATTTTTGAAAGCAGTCCTTGCATGAGCAAACAGCCGGGATGCCTGTGCGTACCTCTGGGCATGCTGACGCCATAGTATGATGGCAACCACAACCACCACTACCAACGCTGCGGCAATACCGAGGCTCGCTGCCCTGTTGCGTTTTATTCGCCGCCACATGCGCTCCGCCGTTCCGACCGGTCTTGCCTTTATCGGCTGATTACGCAGATAGCGCTCTATGTCGTCTTTAAGCTCCGCCGCTGACAGGTAGCGCTGCCCCGGCTTCTTCTGGAGGCATTTGATAACAATTGTCTGAGCATCCCTGTCTATTTTCGGATTCAGCTTCCTCGGGGGTGTCGGCTCACCGAACCAAATCTGGCTGAATATCTCACTAACCTTGTCAGCTTCGAACGGACGCACGCCGCAGAGCATCTCGTAGAGGACTACGCCCAAAGCCCAGATATCGCAGCGTCCATCAAGCTCCTCGCCATCTGCCTGCCTGGGGCTCATATAGTGGGGTGTGCCAACCACCCGGCTTGAGCTGACCCTTTTTGTACCTGCTTCAACCTGCTTTGCTATGCCGAAATCGCCCACATATATTCTGCCCTGCGTGTCCATGAACACGTTCTCAGGTTTCACATCGCGGTGGAGAATGCCATTTGAATGCGCATAATGCAATGCATCCGCAACAACCGCGGCGATACGAAACGCTTCCTTCGCAGGGAGAGTATTCTTCTCTTCAAGCAAGTCACAGAGCGTCTTTCCCTCGATGAAGTCCATCGTGAAGTACGGCTGATTACCAAGAATGCCCAGCTCGTGGACGGAGATGATATTGGGGTGCCGCAGTTTTGCAGCAAGTTTTGCTTCTTTTTCGAACTGTTCAATTTCCTCTTCAGTGCGCAGCTTGAGAAGTTTAAGTGCGATGGCCCTGTCCAGTTGGGGGTCATATGCGAGATAGACGGCGCCAAAACCGCCTTCCGCAATCTTTCGTTGAATGTCGTATCTGCCGAAAGTGCGCAGTTCCCTCCCTGTCTCTTTTCCTGCTTGCTCTCCATAGCAGCGCACTACTTCGTGAACAAATGCCCTGTCTTCGGGTGCGGGTGTCGTAAGTGCGCGCAGAGTCTCTTCCCGTGTGGCTGGCCGGCCAGTTTTTGTTTTCTGGACCGTGTCCAGGAAGCAATCGAACCACAGGCCGATATTCGGATGGTTCGCCATTCTGGAGACTACTTGTGGGTCATCTTGAATGAGACGTTGGATTTGGGGTGTCTGCCACCAGTTGACGAACTCTTCAAGCGAGTTAAACTCCGGTATAAGCAGTTCAGACATAGTACTATTCTCTATTAGCGGCTGTCTTAGGCTCTGCCCGGGGTGAACCCCGACAGAGAGCACCTAAGCACTGTCTCTTTTACCCTCGAAGACCTGCCAAAACAAAAGAAAACCGCTTGGCAAATGACAAATTCCGGTGCAGTGAGGTGGACAGCAGTAATGCTGAAAAGACACGTGCGGGAATTTTCGAAAATTTCCGTACAAATCGGGTGCTAATTTGCGTCTAATACTAATAAGAAAGAGGTGCTAAGGAAAAACAAGTTGCAGGAGGCAAGAAAAGAAGCTCTGTCTAAACGCTGTACGGAAATGTGCCCAGTTGCGTGTGTCAAATAAAATCATAACGGTTGTCGTAGTACTCCTTGCTTTCGGAACTGGTCTCTACGTGCTGATTTTTTTACCTACCAGTGTGGAACAGGCGGGACAAGACTTTGAGACTGGTGAAACTGCACGCGAGATCTCACATATACAGGTAGATGCTCGAAAGCAGCGGGAAGAAGTGCAACGGCACAAAGCCCAGGAACCTGCGCAAACAGACCTGACTGAGAAGAAAAGCTCCCCGGCGCCTGGAGTGAACATAGATATGGTGGCACAGAGCATTACGGAGAGCTCGGACAATGTGTCCCTGGATGCTCGGATAGAAGCAGTTGACAAACTCGCCAAGCTTGCCACGGATGGCAGCGACGAAGCGTTCCGGCTTTTGGTCAAACTGGCACGCGAGAAACGTTATGTGCAAAAGTTTGTCGTGGAAGCACTGGGGAGAACCAAGAAGGCGGAGGCGGTTAGTGTTCTGGGAGATTTTATTTCGCATGAGACACCTGGGGTCGCGGTGCGCGCGGCGCGGGCACTTGGTGAGCTGGGCCTGCCTGAAGGTATTAAGCCCCTCTTACGCGGTCTTTCGCAAAACCGCAACAGGCCCGATGGCTATGGTGAGGAGATAAGAAGAGAGATTGTTCTTTCTTTATCCAAGCTACGGGCAACAGAGGCGGTGGGTGCGCTCGGTGCCGAGCTGGATGCCGAAGAGGACATCTCGCTCAAAAACCTGGTTGCACAAGCACTTGGTGAGATAGGTTCGGCGGATGCGCTGCCATATCTTAACAGATACATCGAGTATCTGAAGAAGCACGAACCGCAGGAAAAAATCGCCCGTTTCGCGTGGGAAGAGGCGGTAAAAACGGTGCGTGATGCAGTAGGGAAAATCGAAGAGGCAAACAAATAATATCTCAGGAGAAATGACTATGGAAAATGCTCGTTTGTGCCGACTCTTCCGGCAAGTGCTGGTCGTAGCCCTTGTGTTCACCGCGTTTTCGGTTATAGCTAATTCTGCCCTTGCTGACAGCACGGTAGTATTCATGGTGGAAGATACTCTCTATCCCCAGATCGAGAGTGAGGTTACCACATATAGAAACGACCTGGAAGCAGAAGGATATACGACTCAGATAAACCTTGTGACTTCAGGTGCAAATACGCCAGAGGACATAAGAACTTTTCTCCAGGGGGTCCCGAATATTGTAGGTGCCTACTTTGTCGGTGATATTGCTGTGGCATATTATGAGCATGACAATGACTGGAGCGGTTATGCCTCGTTCCCGTGCGATCTCTACTACATGGATATAGACGGCTACTGGGACGACACGGATTCAGACAGTAAATTCGACGTGCACGAGCACGGCGGCGGCAACATGGCTCCTGATATCTGGGTAGGACGCCTCAAGACGAGCAATCTTGATAAAATAGGGACCGAGGTGAACATCCTGAAGGCGTTCTTTGGCAAAGCACACGATTTCAGGCAAGGCAGCCTAACAAGGTCAAAATCCGCGCTCTTGTATGTGGATGACGATTGGGTAAGCTTTTCGAACAGTGCAAAAAATGGTCTCGTAGCGATATACGGCGACCCAAACGTTACTTACGTAACTGACCAGGCGACAACCACCGCCGCCGACTATGAGAGCCGCCTGCCGCAGGACCGCGAGTTCATTCACATATGTGCCCACTCCACCTCCAGTTACCATCAATTCTACGGCGGTTCCGGAGGCAGCACTACCAACAGTGAAATTGTCAGCATAAACCCTCCCTCCCTTTTCAACAGCCTCTACTGCTGCTCGGCCGCCCGATTGACAAGCAGCAATTGCCTCGCAGCCTGCTATACCTTTAGGCTCAACAGCGGATTGGCCGCTCAGGGCAGCAGCAAGACAGGCAGCCTGACCATGGGAGGGCTGGGTACATTCTTCTCATATATGGGGCAGGGCCACTCTTTCGGCGATGCGTTCCTGCTATATGGGGCCTCGTCTCTTAACAATAACTCCTCGTACACCATCAAATGGATGTATGGATTAATACTTTTCGGAGACCCCTCAGTCGGTCCAAAGACAGGGATTGTAATGCCGAGCGCCAAGCTGACTCTGCAAGACAGCACCACAGGCGACGAAGTATATACAAATTCAACGACAGTGGATACCGTCATAGAATACGACCATTCTGCAGTTGCATGGCTGCTCGGCGAGACACAGTCAACACAACCGGAGGTTGATGACCCGAACTGGGTCGGCGTTAAACCTGCAACCTACGAGTTGAGTCCAGGAGACGGCTTCAAGTCTGTCTACATATGGGTCAAGAACAGTAATGCACAAATCAATGAAGACGTGACATATGACAGGATATTCCTTGACACCCAGCCGCCTGTTACGACTGCCGACCCTGCAGGTGGAACCTACGCAAATCAGGTAACAGTTACGCTTACAGCGACGGACACATCCGGCGTCTCCGCAATATACTACACTGTCGACGGTTCAGACCCTGATACTCTATCTCTCGTTTACTCCGGGCCAATAGTAATAGCTACCGATACCGTGCTCAAATTCTTTGCCGTGGACGGCGCTGGTAACGTGGAGGCGATAAATACTGAGAATTATTTATTTGATGGCAGTTTGATAGAAATTACAGTAGACACAAACCCATCCGGACTGACAATAACAGTAGACGGTACTGAATACACAGCACCGCAACCGTTCGCCTGGGAGGAAGCCAGTTCTCACACCATAGGCACAACTTCGCCGCAATCAGGCGGCCCGGATACGCAGTATGTATTCGACTCCTGGAGCGACGCTGGAGCCCAGGAGCACACTATAATAGTACCCTCGTCCGCAATCATATATACCGCTGACTTCAAGACACAGCACAAGTTGACCATGTCGGTCAGCCCGGTCGGCAGCGGCACAGTAACGCCGAGCGGAATAACCTGGCACGACGCCGGCACCGCCGTCAATCTGAGTGCGTCGCCCAACGCGGGATACGAGTTCGTCATGTGGTTTGGTGGTCCCGTTGCTGACCCGAATAACCCAGATACGACTGTAACGATGAACTCTCCCAAGTGGGTTACGGCGAGCTTCGCTGGTGAAGTGTCAGTAACCGTAACTTCATTTCCCGCTGGCAGGACTGTCACTGTGGACACCGTTGACTATGCAGCGCCGCGGACTTTCTCGTGGCCGGAAGGAAGCTCTCATACCATAGGTGTTAGCTCGCCGCAATCAGGCGGGCTGGATACCCAGTATGTATTTGACTCCTGGAGCGACGGCGGGGCCCAGGAACACACAATAACAGTGCCCTCAGCCTCAATAACATACACTGCGAACTTTAAGACACAGTACACGTTGACTGCATCGGTTAACCCGGTCGGCAGCGGTACGGTGACGCCGAGCGGAACAACCTGGCAGGATGCTGGCACCAGCGTGAATTTGAGTGCATCGGCCAGCGTGGGGTATACATTCGTCAACTGGACGGGCGATACTGTTGGCGACCCCAACAATCCGGACACCACCATAACCATGGACAGTGGCAAGACAGTAACGGCAGTATTTACCGAGATAGAATACACCCTGACAGTGAACCTCACAGGCAATGGCGCAGTGACCAAGGCTCCGGACCAGCCGACCTACCATTATGGAGACGAAGTGACCCTGACCGCCACACCTGATGCGGGCTGGACTTTCGACTGCTGGGAAGGTAACTTAACGGGTACTGATAACCCTGCCACCATAACCATGGACGGCAACAAGACAGTAACCGCGG
>CAYWBA010000082.1:6554-10699 GCA_964455955.1 uncultured Planctomycetota bacterium
CTACCATTATGGAGACGAAGTGACCTTGACCGCCACACCTGATGCGGGCTGGACTTTCGACTGCTGGGAAGATGACTTAACAGGTACTGATAACCCTGCCACCATAACCATGGACGGCAACAAGACAGTAACCGCGGTCTTCGTTCCAATAGAATACACACTGGTTGTGAATCTCACAGCCAATGGCGCAGTGACCAAGGCTCCGGACCAGCTGACCTACCATTATGGAGACGAAGTGACCTTGACCGCCACACCTGATGCGGGCTGGACTCTCGACCACTGGGAAGATGACCTGTCAGGTACTGACAATCCCGCTACTATAACCATGGACGGCAACAAGACAGTAACGGCAGTATTTACCGAGATAGAATACACCCTGACAGTGAACCTCACAGGCAATGGCGCAGTGACCAAGGCTCCGGACCAGCCGACCTACCATTATGGAGACGAAGTGACCCTGACCGCCACACCTGATGCGGGCTGGACTTTCGACTGCTGGGAAGGTAACTTAACGGGTACTGATAACCCTGCCACCATAACCATGGACGGCAACAAGACAGTAACCGCGGTCTTCACGCGGTTGTACATTCCCCTGCCAAAGAAGAGTAGGGGGTGCTCGATGGGGAATTTTGATAATACTGACCCCGCGGATGTTCTCGGGTGCCTCTTGCCACTCCTGCTGCTGATGCTTTACATAGCTTCCATCAGGAGGCGGCAGAGTTGTTGCTGTGGTAGTATTACATCGCAGGCGAAGTTCATGCAGGAAATCACAGTATTAGGAGTGAGGAAATGAGCGAAGCTCAAGCTATCGAGACAGCAATCTCGGACGTTGTGGTCTTTCTTGATGGCGCGAGAGTTACGCGTTCAGGCAGAGACATTTCACTGGAAAAGGGGATAAATGAGTTAAAACTTGAAAAAATCTCCATGCTTTTGGACAAGGACAGCATTCGCGTAAAAGGTACAGGAAAAGGTATCAAAGCAACCCTGGTGGATGTGGAAGTTAATTATGTCTACGAGGAAGTTACAGGACATGAAAAACTGGACGAATTGCAGGCAAGGCTGAAGGAACTCGAAAAAGAGGAAACCGCACTGGATGAGCAGCGGACACATGTTGACACGATGAAGGATAATTACTCAAGAATCCTGGACAATTTTTCAACTGAATTTCCGAAGTTCTTCGCAGCGGGTGAGTCAGACATCCAAAGCCTAAGAGATTTTGACACCCTTTACAGTGATAAAGTTGTGAGTTTTCAGAAACAATTCCAGGATATTGATGACAGAATAGAGAGAAATGAGATTGAGACTGAAAAGGTTAGAAGGGAGATTGGAAAACTCGGCGGGGGAGCACAGGAAGTTGAAGAGTACTATGATATTGTAGTTTCCATCGAAGCAGACGGTCCGGGACTATTCGAGCTGGATGTGACATATCAAATCCGCGGCGCTTCATGGACACCATTGTACGATGTTCAGATTGCGCAAGAAGACACGACCATCGCATACAGGGCAAATATCATTAACCAGACCCTCGAGGACTGGGATGAGGTCAGCCTGGAAGTTTCAACCGCTACATTCAAGCCGGTCAGGATCATAGAGCCGACGCCCTGGTATATTCAGGAGCATGTAGATACCTATCCGGTAGCAATGGCAAAAGCAGAACTACCTCCCATGAAACGTGCAAAGGAAAAGGAGGATGCCGAGTACCTGGAAGATGAGGAGATGTTATCACCGGTTGCTGCAAGTGCGCCGCCGCCAGAGCCGGAAGCAGAATTTCTTGAAGAGCCGGATGAAGTTCTAATGGAAGAGGAACAGGCAGCTTTATCTGAAACTGGTTTTGGCGTGCAAAGCTTCCGGGTCGGCAAAAAAACAAGTATAAAAGCTGATGGCTCCCCCCACCCCGTAATACTGCAGAGCTTTGACGTGGAGTCTTCCCGCATATTCTACTGGAATTCGGTGGACCAGCAGTTGATTGCGCAGGAAAAAATCAAGAACGGAGAGATTACTTTACTCCCGGGAAAGGCGAAATGCTACGTGGAGGGTGACTTCGTTGGTGAAACAGAGCTCAAGGTAATCTCGCCGGGAGAAGAATTCAAGTTGGGAACTCGCCTTTCATACGAGTTGAAAGTTGAAAAGAAATTGATTAAGCGGGAAGTGGGAAAGAAAGGTATTATGAAGGGGAAAATACAGAACGACTACAGTTATGAAATCAAGATTAATAATTACCGCAAGAGTGAAAGTGCCATAACTGTTATTGACCAAATCCCCCACAGCCGGTCTGCGGATATCGTGGTTGAGCCTGACGAGAAACATGTGGAAGACTACATCTCGCCAAAACCCGAGAAATTCAGCTTAAGCATCGCCACATGGAAACTGAAACTGAAGCCCGAAGAAGAGTTCAAGATAAAACATCGTTTTTCCGTTAACTATCGTAAAGATTTGACCGTGGAGCCGCCTCTCCCCTAATCTGTTTTTCTTCGGACCAGAATTAAGGAAGTTGCGTGGAAACCCCAGACTGCATAATTATGACTCGCATTC
The DNA here is from genome assembly GCA_964455955.1 of uncultured Planctomycetota bacterium. Lineage (GTDB taxonomy): Bacteria > Planctomycetota > SKW154 > SKW154 > DAOVDS01 > CAYWBA01. The sequence goes on from CAYWBA010000082.1 coordinate 9,087, forward strand.
GGGACATTTGTTTCATCCGGGACGGAAAGCAACGCTCAGGACGCATAAAACCCGTGGTCAACGGGTTCAAGCTGAGATACCAGCAAGAAGAAGTCAGCATTAAGACACGGGACTTTGCGGAAAAAGGAATTATAGAGATTGACCGCAGAAAGTATCAATTTATTGAAAACCGCGTGAGGACATGGCCGCTGAAGGAGAAAGTACTGGTTATCAAGAGGCTGGATGGAAGGATTTTCTTCCAGACCCCAAAAAAAGATACTGTTATGAAAATTGTGCCCTTGAACGGAATTGTAAGACTGGAGTTTCCAAGCCTCCCACCCGATATTCCTCTCTGTTTGTTTGCAGGATTTTACTACTCATCTTGCCAGTCGGCAAATTTGCACGCGAAAACTTGATATGCCAACCATTTTTAACTTGTTTTCTCTCGCAGCCTCGTCTTGAATATTCCATGCAGATATGATAGAATTTTGTGTAAGCAAGAGTGTTGCACCACCTCTCAGTCAAGGTTGTTTTCCGAAAATGGACGAAAACATCTCTGAAAACAACGGGGCGCAGGAAGATGACGCGCGTGCAGTCCTCAAGCAGGCCAAGCTTGCCATAGACCATGACCGCTATCACGAGGCCAAAGCCTTACTGCAGAAAGCGCTCAAACTCGAGCCCGGAAACAGGGTGGCCAAAGACCTTATCAGCACAATGCCTGAGCTGCCGGCAGGGCTCAGGCCTACAGAATACACGCAATACGACCAGAGAACCGGACTCCCCCTTGAAGTGATTTGTGAGACTACCGGCGGCACCATGGTATTGGTGCCCAAAGGCAAGTTCCGAATGGGCCTTGACGAAAAGGCACCGGATGCAGATGAAAGGCCCGCGCACGATGTTCACCTGAACACTTTCTACATTGACAAATTCGAGGTAACAAACAAGATGTTCGCTTTGTTCCTCGAAAACCAGCGAGTCAAAGAAGGCAAAGAAGCGGGAATGATTTTCTCACAGTGCGAGCACGGTGTTGTGAGACGCAGCGACCGCTGGATTCCGGCACCCAGATTCCAGAAATACCCCATGGTCTGCGTTACGTGGCGTGGTGCCCAGATGTATGCTAAATGGGCCGGCCTGGCCCTCCCGACCGAAGCCCAGTGGGAAAAAGCGGCCCGCGGCGCTGACGCCCGCCTCTACCCCTGGGGCCAAGAGTTTTCAACGGAAAAATGTAATTGCGAGGAATCCAGAATTATGCACACCACCCCCGTGGATAAGTACCCCGGTGGTGCATCGCCCTGCGGCTGCTGGGACATGTCCGGCAACGTCTGGGAGTGGTGCTTTGACTGGTACTCACCCGATTATTACTCCAGCAGCCCGCAGAGCGAACCGCTCGGTCCTGTCAACGGCAGGATGAAGGTGTTGCGAAGCAGTGCCTGGGGAGCGGGCGCTCCCTCAGCGCGCTGCTCTGCACGGTATCACGCCCCGCCCGAGATGCACATCGACAAGCTCGGTGGATTTCGCTGCGTAAAACTTCTCGTACCGCGCCCGCCCAGGGAAGAATACAAGCGCGGACTCATAAAGAAAATCACCACCGCCCTGCGCAAGCCGATAATCAGCGGCAGGAAGAAGAAGGTCTA
>CAYWBA010000083.1:0-10595 GCA_964455955.1 uncultured Planctomycetota bacterium
GAAGGGGTCAAGCGTGAGAAAAGCTCAGCTTTGAAATACATACAGGAAGGAGGAGTGCTTGTGATAAATACCGACTGTAAGGAATGCCGGGAAATTGTGGACGAGTTTACCGGGCAGGCTGTAACTGTCAGCACGTGTCCGGATGCCGACCGTACCGCGGTGCCGGTGGCGGCGAATGAGTCTGGCCTGGTTTTCACCTGCGACGGGACCACCGCGACACTTCCCATACCGGGCGAGCACAACGCTGTCAATGCCGCCCTCGCGGCCACAGCCGCAGAGCTTCTGGGCGTCGAAATGGAGCAGGCACTTGCAGCACTGGCCGGCGTGACTGTGCCCGGAATGCGGATGGAGCGTGAGGTCATCGGCGATGTTCTGCTGATAAACGATGCCTACAACTCCAACTTCGAGTCGCTCAAGGCCGCCCTGGCGTGGGTGCACAGTCTCAGCGGCCGGGACCGCAAGATTCTCGTCTGCGGCGATATGCTTGAGCTGGGCAAGGCGACCGAGACGCTGCACCGGGCAATCGGCTGGCACGTGGGGCGCTCTTCGGTGAATATTCTCATTACCATAGGCAAGAATGCGGCCCTTATCGGCAAGGAAGCGCACCGCGCAGGCACAGGAGTGGTCTATGAGCGCAAAACCGTCGGGGAAGTGGCTGACCTTCTTGAGAACATTGTGAGAGATGGTGACGCAGTGCTGTTCAAGGCATCCCGCGGCGTCCGCCTTGAACAGGCTGTCGAAAGGCTGCGTTCCCACCTGGCGAAAGAACCGTTGACAGTCACCAGTTGAGGCGGCGATGCTGTATTACCTCCACTATCTTGTAAGAGATGCGGATTCCATGCTGATGAAGGCGCTTAACGTGCTGCGCTACATTTCGGTGCGAAGCGCAGCCGCCGCGGTAACCGCGTTCCTTATCTCCATAATTATAGGGCCGTGGCTGATCCGGAGGCTCCGCAAAGACAAGATAGGCGAAGACACAGCCAAATCAGACTCCCCCCAACTCAACAAGCTCCACAGCGGCAAGAACGGCACCCCGACAATGGGAGGGGTGCTTATGCTTCTTGCAGTGGTCGCCTCGTCGCTGCTCTGGGCCCGGCCTGACATATTCTACGTTCCACTTGTTCTCGGCTGCATGGGCGCGCTTGCGCTGCTTGGATATGCAGACGACTTTGTGAAGCTGCGCTTCCCGGCGATAAAAGGGTTGCGGGCACGCACCAAGCTTGTAATCCAACTGCTTATCGGCCTTGCGGCAGGTCTGCTCCTGTATGCACATTTTTCTTGCACAAGTAATGTTGTGGAGCCTGTGTCGCTCAGAGCTGCGCACGCGGACGTGCCGGCCGGCGCGGCTACGGAAGGCCGGCAGGCAGAAGAGCTGCTTTCGTCCGAAAGGCCAGGTCTTGCTGCAAAGCGTTTCGGCGCTTCCGAAAGCCCCGGGACGGCAATTTACTTCCCGTTTTTCAAAGAACTCAAGATACAGTTGGGGCTTCTCTTTATCTTCTTCGTCATGGTTGTTTTTGCTGGAAGCTCCAACGCGGTTAACCTGACAGACGGCCTCGACGGTCTTGCAATAGGCTGCCTGCTTATGGTGTCGCTCGCATTTGCAGTCGTTTCCTATATTGTAGGCCGCGCCGATTTCAGCGCTTATCTGGGTATACCTTACGTCCCGGGCACAGGCGAAATCTCCGTCCTCTGCTGCGCCATGGCCGGAGCCTCGCTCGGCTTCCTGTGGTTCAACTGCCACCCGGCCCAGATTTTCATGGGTGATGTAGGTGCGCTCTCATTTGGAGGCGCAATCGGGCTCATAGCTGTGATTCTCAAGCAGGAGTTCCTGCTTCTCGTGGTTGGCGGAATATTTGTCGCAGAGGCCCTGAGCGTGATGCTGCAGGTTGTCTCTTTCCGCCTTACAGGTAAAAGGGTTTTCAAAATAGCGCCGCTACACCACCACTTCCAGTTCAAAGGCTGGCATGAAAACAAGGTGACGGTGCGGTTCTGGATAATTGCGGCAATGCTGGCGCTAATGAGTATCGCCACTTTGAAGCTGAGGTAGTACATGCAAAGGTCATGGACCAGTGACAGCCAGAAGATGCTTGTGTGCATTGTAGCCACGCTGCTTGCAATCGGTGTGGTCATGGTTTACTCCTCGACTGCTTTCAGCCATGCCTGCGACCCTACCTATAAGCTTCGAAAACAAGCGCTGTGGGCGATTATAGCCACCATGTGCATGATTCTTGCCTGGCACACTGACTACCATCTCTACGCCAAGCACCGCAGGCTTATCATGGCCGGGGCCATCGGAGCGCTTCTTTGCGTCTACCTGCCGGGAATAGGAAGGCAAATCAACGGCGCACACAGGTGGCTCAGAGTCGGCTCGCTCAGCATTCAGCCTTCCGAGTTCGCCAAACTCGCAATTATTGTCTACATCGCCGCGACATTAGAACAACTCGGTCAGCGGGCCAGGTTATTCACTCGCGGCTTCCTGCCGCTTGCAGTGATAATAGCACTAACAAGCCTGCTAATACTCGTCGAACCTGACTTCGGAACCGGAACCTTTATCGCTGCGCTGGGCCTTGCAGTTATGTTTATCGGCGGCGTGCGCATCTTCCACGTACTAACCTTTAGCACTGTGGCCATCCTGCCGCTTCTCGGAATGCTTGCACTCAAGTTTGAGCACGTCAGGCACAGGATCTCAATTTTCCTGAACTTCGACGCCGACCCGCTGGGAAAAGGCTACCAGATAAAGCAGTCCCTGATAGCGCTCGGCTCGGGCGGGCTCTTCGGCCTGGGTCTGGGCGAGAGCAAGCAAAAACTGATGTTCCTTCCCGAACGGGAAACCGACTTCATCTACTCAATACTCGGCGAAGAACTGGGCTTTGTCGGCGCTGCAGCCGTAATAGTTCTGTTTCTCCTGTTTCTCTGGCAGGGAATGAAAATCGCCGGGAGGTGTAAGGACAAGTATTCCTACGTTCTTGCGATGGGCATAACGCTGGCGGTTTGCGCCCAGGCGGCCCTCAATGTCGCAGTTGTCACTGCCTGCGTGCCGCCGAAGGGTATTGCGCTCCCATTCCTGAGCTTCGGCGGCAGCTCGCTTGTCGCCACAATGATCTCTGTAGGCATTCTGCTGAACATCGCAAAGCAGAACAATGAGCCCGCACCTGCGACGGAAGAAGAGGGAGACGGGGATGTTTAGAGTTTTTATAACAGGCGGGGGAACCGGGGGACACCTTTTCCCCGGAATAAGCCTGGCCGAAGCTATAAGAGCTGCGGAACCTGACGCTGACATCAGGTTCCTCATCTCAGGCAAGAAACTTGATACAGCTCTCCTCGAAAACCGCGGGTTCCCCTGCCTGCAGGTCGAGCAGCGTCACATTCCCAAGACAGCACGCCAGATTCTGGATTTCATGGCCACAAACGCAAGAGCCGTATGGCAAGTAATAAGGGTTATGCTGAGGGCGCGCCCCGATGTTGTTGTCGGGCTCGGGGGTTACGCAAGCTTTGCCACGGCCGCAGCCGCCAAGCTCTGTGCCGTCCCTCTTGTATTGCTTGAGCAAAATGTCATACCAGGAAAGGCTAACCGTGCACTCGCCCTTGCGGCCAGCCGCGTGTTCTGCCAGTGGCCGCAGGCCGCAAGATATTTCATGCGAAGAGATAATCTAACATTTTCCGGCAACCCTGTCAGGGAAACGCTGAGAAGAACTTCTACAGAAGTTGCCCTGCGAAAGCTCGGGCTTGCCCCGGGCCGGCGCACACTGCTCGTGCTTGGTGGCAGCCAGGGTGCAAATGCTCTGAATAAATTCTTTCTTGAGTCCTTGCCTGTGCTCAAAGATTTCAGCGACCAAATCCAAATCATCCACCTTGCCGGAAAGTCCCAGTCAGAGCCTGTATCGGCCGCATACCAGCAAGCAGGCATTAGAGCAAGCGTGCATAACTTCCTCGAGGAAATGCAGCTTGCGTACTCGGCCGCAGACCTCGCACTCTGCAGGGCTGGAGGTACCACGATAGCGGAACTGACCGCGCTCGGCCTGCCGAGCATCCTTGTGCCGTACCCGCACTCGGCACAGAACCACCAGATGGCTAATGCCAAAGAGATGGTATCAGCGGGCGCAGCCAGGCTGCTGCAAGAGCAGAACCTGAGCCCGCAAGCAATGAAGAGTTGCGTCCTGGACCTTCTTTTTGACGAGAAGGGTCTGGCCCGCATGGCATACAAGGCCGCGCTCCTCGGCCAACCGAGGGCTGCAGCGCAGATAGCGGAGGCGATTGTCGAAGAGTACAAAACGGAGAAGGTCAATTCAATTGTAGATTTGTTGAAGGTTTAGGAAAGGGGGGTTGAGTTGGGTACTACTGCAAAATTCATGCTGGTAGGGATACTAACACTGGTCATAGTTGTCGCGGTTATCTGGGACAAGCAAAGCGACGATCTCAGGCGGCCCATGTCTGTTGACAATGGCCATTCCCGCAAGCTTGCCTCAGACGGCCTGACACCGACTATGACAAAGCCGGGCGAACACACCACCGGCGTAATTTTGGCCCGCAAGAAGACGCCGCAAGAGCTGGCAGCAGATGAAATGATAGCCGACTTGAAGGAAGAGTACCTCGGCTCTCATGCTCACGAGAACCCGGCGGTTCAGGCGGCACCTGCTCCTGTGGCCAAAAAGGCGGCCAAGGCACCTGCCCCGTCAAAGAGACAGCCCAAGACTTACATTGTCCAGGAGGGTGAGTCTTTCTGGACCATCGCCCGCGATAAGTACAACGACGGTTCTCTCTGCGACAAGCTCTGGGAAGCGAATAAAATCAGGATTGCAAGACCTGAGCTTCTCCGGGCAGGAGCAACCATTATCCTGCCAGAATTCGACAGGAGAAAGGTTCAACTACCTCAGAACACCGGCGGGCGAAAGGCTGCCGCGTCCGATTCCACGCGCTACTATGTCGTCAAGAAGGGCGACTGCCTCGGTGTGATTTCGCAAAAGTTTTACGGAACTTCAAAGAAATGGCACCTGATTCTTAAAGCCAATAACCTCGAAGATGAAACAAGCCTTCGAGCCGGGATGAAGATAATCATCCCACCTGACAAGTAACCACGGAAAAGGGCAGGTGCCTCAGATTCCGGGGTACTGAGCCTTGATGAGAGGGGCCGATATGAGGAAAGAAGAAAAACTTGTAGCAATCCTCGACACCATCGGTGCAGTTGTCTTTTTCGTGCTCGCGTTCCTGTGCTACATCGCCGTGAGTGTTGCCTGGGGCGCAGGTGTCCCGTGAGGTGAAAAATGAAGAGAGGTACGCTTAAGGTGCTGGCCGCAATTGCCTGTGCAGTGCTGATTGGCGCCATGGGTGCCGCTTCCTGGAACCAGGGCGAGGAGCACAACATCCACGCCGTGGCCCCGAATCCCTGCCCGAAACTCAAAACTACAAACTACTCGCGTGATAAGGTTCTATTCGAAATCGAGAGAGTCCATTCAGTATGGGGGAACTATGACAAGAGAACAGTTGGCGCAAAAAGCCAGGGCGGCAATTCCTGATTTCTTACGCAGGCAAAAACCCTCACCACCTTATGTGCCGCCCGCGAACGGTGAGGTGACGAAGCCGGGCAAAATTGACTGGGAATACCTTTTCAGGCTCGCCGAATCCGCCGCCTCACCCGCGGAGGGAGACTAAGAATGCAGTTGCTTGACCGCAAGATACACATGATTGGTATCGGTGGCACAGGCATGTCCTCGGCGGCAAGGCTGCTCCTTGCCCGCGGCTGCACCGTCTCGGGCTCCGACTGCACCGCAACCGAGGTCACTTCCGAGCTTGCCACCCTGGGGGCGGAGGTTCGCATAGGACACCATCCGGAAAACATTCCGCCGGGCTGCGACCTGGTGGTTGCAACAGCAGCGGCAGCGGCGGATAACCCGGAGATAACCCAAGCAAAGAGCCGTGCCCTCCCGGTAATGAAATACGCCGAGATGCTCGGCCTGCTTATGGATGAACGAATCGGTGTGGCGGTCGCAGGCACACATGGCAAGACAACGACATCTTCAATGGTTGTTGAAGTCCTGCGCGCCGGAGGGTTCTCGCCATCCTACGTTATCGGAGGAAAGATAGCCACGCACAGGGGAAGTGATTGCGCAGGCCGCGGCGCCTACCTTGTGGCCGAAGCCTGCGAATACGACAGGTCTTTTCTGAACCTCCGGCCCTTATACGCGATTCTGACAAACGTAGAACCTGACCACCTCGACTACTACAAGACCGAGCAGAACATGGTTGAGGCCTACTGCGAGTTTGTCCGGCAAATCCCGCCCGAGGGCTTGCTTGTCGTATGCGGGGACTGCGAAAAAGCTCTTTACACTGCGGGCAAAGCGAGATGTTCCGTTATGACCTACGGCGTCTCAGAACACTGCGACTGGAAAATAACGACAGTTGAAACAGAAGGCCAGTCCTACACGTTCAAGCTCTGTTTCAAGGGCAGAAGCTATAATTTCACACTGCCTCTTCCCGGGCACCACAACGTGCTCAACGGGGCAGGCTGCGCGGCACTGGCGCTCGAGCTGGGTGTTACGCCTGACGCACTGCAGGCGGGACTTTCAAGCTTCCGCGGCGTCCAGAGACGCTTCGATGTGCTTACCGACGGACTGCCCGTAACAGTGGTGGACGACTATGCCCACCACCCCACGGAAATCGGAGCAACCCTGCGCGCCGCAAGGGAAAAGTATCCCGGACGCAGGATATGGGCTGTGTACCAGGCGCACCAGCACTCGCGCACGCGCGCGTTTTTCGAAGAGTTTGCCCGCAGCCTCACATACGCAGACCGTGTCACCATAGCCAAAATCTACTCGGTCCGGGAAACGGAGATGGACCGAATGAGTGTAAATGGCGGCGACCTGGCCGGCCGGCTTTTCCAGCTTTCGATCAACTCTGACTACATAAGTGAACTTGAAGACATTGAATCAATGCTACTCAGCGAAACGCAAGACGGGGATGTGGTTGTCGTAATGGGGGCGGGCGACATCTACAAGGTCGCGCACTCAGTGGCCGCAGCACTTTCGAAAAGGGCAACGCATGAGCTTTCAAACGTTGAAACCCCCGTCTAAGCGCGGGGTAAGACTTCGCGAGCATACATCGCTCGGCGTCGGTGGCGCTGTGAAGTTGTTTTTCGCGCCGCGGTCGATAGGCGAGCTGCGCGAAGAACTACAATGGGCAAGGGAAGAATGTGTACCGGTGCGGGTCTTGGGTGGCGGCACAAACACGGTCTGCCGGGACGAAGTTTTTTGCGGCGCAATAATAAGCTTACAGGCACTGAACTGCGCGTGCCATGAAGGCAGGCGAATCAGAGCACGTGCCGGATGCTCACTCCCAGGCCTTGTCAGGAAGTCTCCTGGTTTGGGTTTGAGCGGGCTTGAGGTGCTGGCAGGTATTCCCGGGACGATAGGCGGTGCTGTCGTTATGAATGCCGGCGGGCGCCACGGTACCATCGGGCCCCTGGTTGAGGAAGTGAGGACACTGACCCTTGGGGGGGAGGAGAAGGTTTACTACTCACTAACAGAGCGGTTTAGTTACCGCAAAGGTGATTTTGGCGCAGAAATCGTTACCGAGGTTGTGCTCAAGCTCGAATACTCACGCCCGGAGATTGTCCGGCAGAGAATCCGGAGAATCCTGCGGGAGAAGATAGGCAGCCAGCCGTGTTCAGCCCGAAGCGCAGGGTGTGTCTTCCGCAACCCGCCCGGAGACTCTGCAGGGAGGCTGATAGACGCTTGCGGGCTTAAGGGCGCCTCATCCGGCGGGATGCTCATAAGCCCGGTACACGCCAACTTCATAGTCAATACGGGTGAAGGGACGTTTGCCGAATTCATGGCGCTTGCGGAGCTGGCTAAGACAGAAGTGCACAAGCGCTTCGGCGTCGCGCTCGAATTCGAAGTCAATATTGTTTGAGAGGGGAGAGATGAATGGCAAGATTGACGAAAGAGGCCCGTATCGCGGTCTTCATGGGAGGAACATCGCGCGAACGTGGGATATCACTGCAGACAGGCAAGGCTGTCGTGCGAGCTCTGAGAACTCGCGGATATAATGTCACGCCGATTGTTCTTGACCACGATAACCTGTCGCAGCTCAACAGCCACAAGATAGACATCGCCTTTCTTGCAATGCACGGCCGGTTCGGAGAGGACGGCCAGTTGACGCGCCTGCTCAGAGAACGCGGAATCCCCTGCACCGGGTCCACCCCTGAGGCAAGCGCACTGGCAATGGACAAGGTCAGGACAAAGAAGGTGCTGCAGAGGCACGGGATACCAACCCCGCCATACATCGTCCTTTGCGGTGATTTCACCACTGCCGAAGCTGACTGGCTGGCGCGGGCGGATATCGGCTATCCATGCGTCTTAAAGCCGGTAGCTGACGGCTCAAGCTTTGGAATCTCCATAGTTCGTGACAGGGATGGACTTGACAAGGCGCTGGCGACCTGCTTGAAGTCGGGGCCGCACGCCTTGATAGAGCGCTACATTCCGGGCCGTGAGCTGACCTGCGGAATACTTGCAGGCCGTGCGCTCCCGCTTATCGAGATAAAGCCCAAGCACAAGTTCTACGACTTCGACGCCAAGTACTACGACTGTGGGACAGAGTACATCCTGAAACCCAAACTCACCAGAGCCACGTACGAAAAGGTAAGCAAGCTCGCAGTCGCCGTACACAACTCGCTCGGAGCCGGTGCGTTGAGCAGGGTGGACTTGATTCTCTCCGAGGACAAAATCCCGTACGTACTTGAGGCAAACCTGATTCCCGGTATGACATCAAAGAGCCTTGTACCCAAGGCGGCAAGGGCTCTGGGCATCTCCTTCGGGCGCCTTTGCGAAATGATCCTCGATCTTGCACTCGAAGCGGACACAGCGTATAATTACTTTGGAGAAGCAAGTGGCCGCCAGGAAGAAAAGAACCAACAAGAGAGCCGGGCAAGCGTCCTCGAAGGCGCCTGCGTCTAAGAGGCTCTACCTTGTTGTCTTGCTGATTGTCTCTGTTGTCGCAGGACTGGTATTTGCCACACTGAAGGTCAGGCGCGGTGTAGAGAGTTATCCGGAGTTCAACTTGGCTATAGAAAGTGTAGAGCTTGAGGCTGCGAGTTGCGCCTGGCTGCCCGAAGGGGCACAAAAGGATATAGAAGCCATACCCACGGAACTGGAGAGTTTCAATCTCCTCTCTGAAGGAGTGATGGAGAAGGTGGAGCGACGATTCGCGGCGAACCCGTGGGTAAGAAAAGTGTGCTCCGTTGAGAAGGTGTTCCCTGACAAGATTGAGTTCTCGCTTGTCGTGCGCAGGCCGGTTGCCTGGGTAGCGCGCGGGCACCGCCTCTACCTTACCGATTCAGAAGGGGTGAGTCTGCCGGTAGTTGAAAAGGACAGGACAAAGGCAGGCTCCCTTCCCGTAATAACCGGGGTTTCCGCATCAACATACCTTCCTGGCGCAGGCGCAAAATGGCGTTCGCGCCAGATTCTTGAAGGAATCGCCGTGGCAGAGTATCTGCTCTCGGACCCGGCCTCTCTTGTTAGTTACGAGGACAGAATCCAGTCAATTGATGTCTCGGCCGCAGGCCCGCGCGGGCGCGGCGTTACGCTCATAACGTCAAAAAACAAAAGAATTGAGTGGGGCAGAACAAAACTGTCAAGAGAAGTGCAACTGCTTTCCGAAGAAAAAAAGCTGGAGAGCCTTCAGCTCGTACTTAAAGGCGAATCATCACTCGGCGACCGCTCGTACTACTTGCTGTGGACAACGCCAACCGCCGGGCCTGTCCAGAAAAACTCAGAGGACCCGCGTTGAGGGCCCATAACAACAGTCGAAGAGGCCGTCTCTCTGGCGGCGAGTCAGCCGCATCGGGGCGAGACGCCAACCACGCTCCGGCGCTTAAGAAGAAGACTTTCTGGGCGCTCTGTATATATCTCATAGTCCTGTTCCTGAGCTCTGTCCTCGCCTTGCTCGGCTCGGGCACAACTGCCGGCAAATTTGTCGCTTTTGAAGAAATCTATATCCTGACTATAATTATTCAGGCCGCGTTCGGCATTTTTGTCCTGCCGCTCCTTCTCCAAATCAGCGACAGGAGCCGCGAAGCGCTCGCAGAGTACATAACCCTTCACTCGGCGGCGCTGCCCTTCGTGGTTGTAGCCGCTTTCTCAGCAGGGGTCGCATGGCATACCGCTGTTCTTACCCAGGTGCTGGTCTTCGCCATCTGGTCGCTGGCCTCTGTTAGTTATGGATTGTTTGCACAGAGGCGCCGCTGCGGCAAAGTCTACCTGCCGCTTTGGTCATTTCTATTCTTCGGCCTTCTGGTTGCGGGAGAAGTGCTGGAAAGCTCGGCTGACGGGGGTGCCGTTATCTCCACACTCTCCGTTGCGGGTATCCTCGCTTCCTGGAGCAGCAGGCAGTTTCTGAATATAAGCAGCTGGCTGGCAGTCGCAACCTGCCTAACAGCGCTCGTGATATGGTGGCGCAAGTTCTTGCTCGAATCAAAGCAATGAAAACAATTACCTTAAAACTTCTGACAGTCTTGCTCTTACTGCTGCCCTGTGTCTCGCAGGCTGCCGAGGTCACAGATGTCAGATTGCCTGCCGGTGACTATGTGCACACAGGAAAATATT
>CAYWBA010000084.1:0-10433 GCA_964455955.1 uncultured Planctomycetota bacterium
GCGCAGGGGGGAAGAAAGAATCAACCCGAATCTCCTGCCCGCGAAGCTTGCGGTTAAGCGCCTCAATCGCTTTCTCGCGAAGCTCCTGCCAGGACTCCGGCTTCGCGGGGACCACACGCTTCTTCGGAGCAGCCTGCTCCTTCGGCGCCTTTCTCGCCCGCCAGCGCAGGAGCCGCACTACGATGTAAACCCCGTACGCGCAGACCACAAGTACCAGCCCCGCATCGTGATATCCACTAAACCACAGGAACAGGCCGACAATCGCACATGCTGAAAGCAGCAATACCTGAAGATTCTTCATCACCGCAACCTCCGTAAAAATGTCTCCGCGCTTATATCACAAGCAGCGAGCTGGCGCAAGCCCACCCAACCGTGCCAACCGGCCGCGAAAACCGTCTGTAAATAGAGTTCCTTACATACCAAGGACTTACGACATCTATTTACAGATTTACAGGGGGTCTCTGCTACATTTGCGTGGGGCAGCTTGAACTTGCAATTGCCGCAAGTCGTTGCCTCGTAAGGCAGTTGCGTCAAGCCAATGCGTGTGCGTTTACGTAACATCTTATGCCCCAACAACTTCTAAGTCTGCCACAGAGACACAGAGGCACTGAGAACAAGACCTTTCTCTTTTCTTTTCTTTCTTAACCAAAATTCTCTTCTTTGTTTTTCTCTGTGTTCTCAGCTTCTTCTTCTCTTCTTAACCATGACTATTTTCTTCTCTGTGTCTCTGTGCCTCGGTGGCAAAAATGGCCGTTTTTTTCATCACGTCCCTCTATAATCAGCGCGCCAGAATGCCCTTTTTAGGCCACACAAGTTTTCGCGGTTTCGGCCGGTTTGCGTAACATCTTGGCTGGACGGCAGTTGCGAAGCAAAAAAATCTTCAAAATGGCACATCTTTTTGGGGTTGCGATGACATGACAAAATTTGTCACCTGTTTTGCATTGCCTTCTATCCCGTGCCGGGCAAGATTTTGCGGCCGACATCGGCGGGAAGATTAATATCGGCAGGCATTTATATTTGTGTGGTTTGCGCAACGTGCTGCAAACAATGGGCTTCAGCGTGCCATCGGCGTCTAACGCAGAAGATTCCGAAGCCCCACGATTTATTCGTGGGGATAATTGCCAAACCAATCCGGGCCGCAGGCGACCCGGCTAAACATCCGCGGGTGTGAAACCCGCGGCTTGTTATTTGGTTTTGCTCTTGATGTATTTTTCTATTGCGGCGATTTCGGCAGGTGAGCAGTCCACGAACTCAAGCGCTATGTCATAGCCGTCTCCTGCGCTTTCGTAGCGGACTGCGCGGGTAGTCACTTCGAGCGGGTCTTTTTCTCCCGGCAAGGCGAAGCGGGCCAGCACAATTCTCGAGACAGGCAGGGGCTTGTCGGAATGTATGAGGACACCTCCGGCACTTATGTTTTTCACCGAAGCGGGCGCGACACGAATGCGGATCGGCGTCTCGGTGCGTTGCTCCACTTCAGCCGGGCCGTCAGCTTCGGCGCGGCGGTGTTTCCTTTTTTCGTCGGAATTTGACATGGCAACTCCTTCGTGAGCGTGTCTTATATTATAGCAGGGGTGATTCGATACTGCAAGGGGATAATGCGTTTCCGCGTTGAAGAGGCAAAATCCGCCGCGGCGAACGCGGCGGATTTTCGTGCAGGCTTTCGTGCTATTTGTTCGAGCTGCCTTTTCCTTCTTTTGGTTCGGGGTTGGCTTTTTCCTTCAGCGCTTTCTTTTTCGCCTTTTCCGACTTCTTTAGGAAACCTTTCATCTTCTTCAGGATGGTTTTTAGTTCCAGCTTGGGGTTTTTGAAGCTGTAGAGCCGTTTCCCTGTGCAATCGAAGAACACAACGGCAGGAATCGAGGTGGCTTTATACTTTTTCTCAAGCGGCTCGTTGAGCAGGGCCACGTGCACCTTGAACTGGACAAACTCTTCAGCAAGAGAGATAAACTCCGGCTTGTTCAGCACGTTTGCCTGCAGTCCGGCGCACTTCTCGGCTTTTTTCTTAGTCGTTTCTGTCCCATCGTCCGTGGTGAAGAAGAAGATGATAACAGGCCTGGTCAACTTGAGGTCTGCAATATCCTTGAAGTCCTCAAACAGGGTTGTTTCCTTTATCGCCTCTTCTATTTCCTTATCCGGCTTGTCTTCTGCGACAAGCTCATCTTTGGGCTTTATCTCTTTCCACTTGGCGGCGGTGCGGAACTCTTTTATCGCACGCTCCGTCGCGGCATCGGCGGTCTGTTCTATTTCTCCGCCTATACCTCGTTTCAGGCGTTTCTTTATTTTGTCGGGGTCGCCGAAGCCCTGGCCCCACTTCTTAATCAGCTCGTCCGCCTTCTTGTCAAATGCCTCTTCGCCAGCCTTACGCGCCGCGGCTTTTGCCTCTTCATCAGACTCGCCGGCTTCGAGCGCCTTCCTGGCAGCCTCGCAGGCAGCCCTGTCAACAGCTTTCCTGAGTTCTTTCTCCATCTCGTCCCACTGTCCCTGTCCGGGGCCTTGGCGGCCGCCGCCTGGACGGCCGCGGCCAGGGCCGCGCCTCCCCTGGGCGAAGACAGGCTCAACTGCCAGAACTGTAACAATTGCCAGTCCAACCAGGACCGCTGCCACTGAAGCAGTCAATCTCGTCATCGCAACACCTCCCGTGCAGAACTGTTTCCCTATTGAAAGCATATTTTTACATATAGAATGACGTCCGGGCCATAGATTTGTCACGAAATTCTTCCAAAACTTCTCTTCACACCACCGGCGGGCGTGACAAAGTCTGGGGGCGGGTAAAGAAAGATTTTGATGTGGCGGCCGGTTGTAGTAGAATTTGGAAGTGTATGTGGAGGGCAGATGGAAAAGGCTCCCAAAATACGGCAGATTGAGGCTTTGCCTGTAGATACCCCGCAGGGGAGGGTTGTTGTTCTGCGAGACCCGTTCGGGTTTTCCCCGGCCATGCTGCAGGTTTCGCAGAATGCATTTTATGTAATCAGCCTGTTTGATGGGAAACGCGACCTGCGGGACATCCAGGCGATTTACATGCGGCAGTTCGGCGACCTTCTGTTTACCGAGCACCTTGAGGAGCTTATTGGGCAGCTTGATTCCTGCCATTTCCTTGACAACGAACGCTACACAAAGCTCAAGGAAGATACGATAAGGCAGTTCCGCGAGTCCCCGTTGCGGCCGGCCACACACGCCGGGACTGGCTACCCGGCCACCGAGAAGGAAGCGAGGACCGCCCTTGGGCAGATGTTCACAGCCGAGGGCGGGGCAGGTGAAGTTGACCGGGAAGAGCCGGGCAACACCGTGCGTGCGGTTGTGGCGCCGCACATTGATTTTGAGCGCGGCGGCGCCTGTTACAGCTTCGCCTACCGGGAGCTGGCCAAGAACAGCCGGGCCGTAACCTACGTTGTGCTCGGCACTGCGCACTGCGATACAGGCCGGCCGTTTGCATTAACGCTCAAAGATTTCCAGACCCCGCTCGGCCTTCTTGAGAACGACCGCGAGTTCGGCCAGGAGCTGCTCGAGGGGTGCCCCTGGCTTCTTGAGGACGAGTTTTCCCACCGCAGCGAACACTCAGTCGAGTTCCAGGCGGTAATGCTCCAGTACCTTTTCGCGGGCCGGCGAGAGGTGAAGATTGTCCCTCTCCTCTGCGGCTCCTTCGCCAAAGAGGCCCTGCAGCAGGTAAGCCCGGCTGCGAATACGCAGGTGAAGGAGTTCCTGAGCGCTTTTGGGGCCGCCCTGTCGAAGCGCGGAGATGATGTTTGCCTGATAGCCTCGGCCGACCTGAGCCACGTGGGCCTGAGGTTCGGGGACCAGGTTGTCATGAATGACCGGCTGCTTGCGTACATCCAGGAGCACGACCTAACAACTCTCGAATATGTCAAGAATGCCGACGCGGAGGGTTTTTACAACAGTGTTGTAAGTGACGGGAACAAGCGCAAGATTTGCGGCCTGCCCTGCATATACACGATGCTCTCAGCTATCCCGGAAGGAAAGGGCAGGCTTCTCAGGTACATGCAGGCACCTGATAAAGCTGCCGGCTCTGTCGTCACCTTCGCAAGTCTTGTAATTGAGTAGCAAATGGCGCCAAGAGACCCATCAAAAAGGCTTGAGCTTCTGCGCGAGGTCGCCTCGAAAGGCGATCGCCTGCTTATTGTTATCTGCCGCAATCCCGACCCGGACGCGATGGGCGCTGCCATGGCCCTGAAGCACCTGCTGCGCAAGACTCCACCCGAGTGTACCATAGCCTACACGGGCGAGGTTGGCAGAACTGAGAATGCCGCGATGATAAAGCTTTTGAGAATTCACATTGTCCCGTTCGAGAAGTCCATGCTGGCCAGGCACGACATCCTGGCGCTGGTGGATGCGCAGCCGACGTTTTTCCGTAATGACGCAGACCTCGCCGGGGTGCGGTTCAACATAGTGATTGACCACCACACCCGCGAGAAAGGCTACGGCGCGGACTTCAAGGACATTCGCCCGAGCTGCGGCTCGACATCCACAATCCTGACCGAGTATATCCGGCACTCCAAGGTCAAGATGACCATGCCGGTTGCCTGCGCCCTTTACTACGGGCTTGAGACAGACACAGCCAGCCTGCAGCGCGTGGCGACGGAGGCCGACATCGCGGCCTTCCGCTTCCTGCGAAGCAGGGTCAACATGAATATTATCCGCAAGGTGGAGCAGTCCCACTTCCCGCTCCGGGCACTGGACTACTTCGGCACTGCGATTATCAAGAAGTACGTGGTTGGCGAGATTATTTTCTCGCACCTCGGAATGGTCGAGGTGGCGGATACCTGCGTGCAGGTGGCGGACTTCTTCATGGGAATCTACGAAATCGGCTGGGCGATTGTCTCGGGGATTACCGACGAGTCGCTGGTGGTGGTGCTTCGCTGCGACGGCTACAAGAAGAACGCGGGCAAGCTGGCCTCGCAGGTCTTTGCAGGCGTGGGCTCCGCAGGCGGCCACAGGACTATGGCAAGGGCTGAAATACCGCTTTCCTTCCTGCGCTCCAAGCTGCCCAAGATAACAAGCGAAACGATTGAAGAATATCTCGCCGGGCGTGTGGGGACGCGCCTGCGCCCGTTGCGCAAGATGAGGCTGCGCTAAGGCTCGACTGGGTGCTTTTTTCGCTGCTGTTGCCAGTACTCTTCGGCTTTTTGCGGGAAGAAAGTCTCAACAAGCCCTACCTTCCAGTCCCCGCCTTCAAGGAACAGCTTTATCGAGTAGCCCTGCTTGGCCTCGTCGTAATACGTGAGCGCCTCGGCCGTATTCTCGCCTGTCTCGTAGCAGGCCTCAACCTCGGCATTGGCCATTATTTCGTAAAGCTTGACGCCTGTCTCTGGGTCTTTCTGGCGCGGCATGAAAAGCCACCAGGCTGTGTAGCCTATTACCCCCTGGCTTGCCTCGGTGAGCGATTTGAACGAATCACTTGCCGGGCCGTAGAGCAGCGCGCCCTGGAACCGCGCGGCAGCCATTCGCGGCGTCTCGCGCGGCAGGAACTTCCAGTTTATGGTTGTCCCGCACCCGCAGCACGCCAGAACAACCGCCGCAAATAACAGCCAGCCAGCTTTGAACCTGTTGCTTGCCAACTTTACTCGGCCTTCTCGCTGTCTTCGCCTTTTCCGCTCTCTTCGCCGTACTTTATGCCCAGGCCCTCAAGGAAGGCGCGGTCCTCAGGCGTGATTTCGAACTTCAGCCCCTTGGATGTCCCGCCCCAGCTTACGGGGAAGGCGAAGGGTTTTGAGCCGCTTACCATAGCTACAAAGCTCAAGTTCAACCGCAGGCCCGCTTCCTCAAGCAGCTTGATCATCTCCTTCACATCTTCGGAGGAGTTCAGGCAGTCGGTAACAGCTTTGCCGAGCCGCTCCATGTACTTTACTATCTTGTCCTTGTCAGGCACGTGTCCCTCCAGACGGCGCAGGGCCCTTCTACACGTTTTTCATCGCTCTTCTCATCATCCTTAGACGTCTATATTACACCTCAGTCAACATCTAATCAATATTATACCCAAAATTCACTCGCTCTACCTGCAATTTCGACTACTTTTTCCACTTCACCGTCAGCGCAGTTCCAGGCTGTCTGGCCCGGCCGGCGGGTCATCGCCGCTTTCGCATTTCGCCTTCGCTGCCATAGTACACCTGCCGTGAAGCTGTGTGCATGAATTTGCTTTTGCGCCCATAAACATACATCACAATCCGGGTGCCGTCAAGTGATACTAAAACCCGGTCCGGGTGGACCGGGTCTGATAATCCCCACGGTCTGTCTATGCCTGATAGAACTTGAGCGCTACTTCTTCTTGCTGTACGCGTTAAGGTGCAGAACTCTCCTGGCATCCTTGGCATCCAGCGCATCGTTGCTGAACCCTATTACGCGCTCCGTCTCAAGCTTTTTCACCTTGCGGTGCTTGTCCTGCACAAGCGTCGTGGCGTTCTTCTGCGCCGCGAGCATATCGTTTATGAAGCTTTTGACCGAATCAACCGTGGCTTCCTTCGCATCCTTCGCCTTGCCCGCGTTGAGCGCATCAAGCGCATAGCCGCGAAGCAGGGATTCGGAGAACTTGGTAAGCAGCTTTGCGGACGCGAACAGGTCGCACGTCTCCACCTCGCCGTTTATGCAGGTGACAAACCCGCATATTTTCTCGTCTTTCCCGAACGCCGCGTTAAGAGCTGCGAGGTATTTGTCCACTTTCTCCTCTGTTTTCTCAACAACCTCCTTGTACGTGCCTGTCGAGGTTTGCGCATCCATCTTTTCGGCTGACTTTTCAACTTCCCGCCAGACCTCGGACTGCCCCTTCTCGCCCCTGGCCTGCGCGAGTTTCTTTATGCTTTTCCCAGCGAGAGCAGATGGAGCATTGCAGAAAGCCATACTAATACTTTGAGCCTCCGGGCCGCCTTCGGAGAGATGTCTCGGCGACCACCTTCCGTGCTCGACGCAGCAGACCTCGACCCGTATCTTCTCTCCCGGCGGAACGATGGTGTCCTTCGTTATCACCCTGTCCTGCTTCCCGCCGACAATCACCTGCCCCGCAAGAATATAAAGCGACTGCTTCGATGCGTTCTCAATCTCTACCGCATTGACAGTACCCGCGTTCGACTGCTGCGCTGCCTGCTGCCGGGAGGGCGCGCCCTCTGCCGGCTGCCCGGCCGGCTGCGCGCCAACCTCGCGTACCGCAACCTGCTTGCTCGCCAGCGCCTCCCTGAGCGTGATATAGTCCTCTTCCGCCTCGCCGCTTTCCGCCAGATACAGCGGAAACACAGAGAGGTTTTCGTGCGTGGCAGGCTTGCCGACAAGTATGCCGTCACCGGCGGCAACATCTTTCCCGGCGCCTGTCTCAGCGGGAGCTTGCTGCTCACCGGGAGTTTCAGTTACGCTCGAACACGCCGCGGCAAGCAGCAGGAGAGCAAAGCACAAAATGTATCGCAACATGGCACAACCTCCTCACAAATCCAAAAGAGACAGTTTCCCCGCCGTACCTGTTATATTAGACTCCCCGGCTGCGGCAAAGGTCCGGCCTTTTCCGCGCTTTTGCGAATTCTTCCCCGCAGCGCCGGTTTTGGAAAATACCTCTTGCCATCAAACACCCGCCTTGTTAGATGGTTCATGTGTGACGTGTTTGTGAACAGTTTGTTTCCAACCTTTCATCTGAGCAGCAGGAGAGGAGGTGCGAGTTGAGACAGGTCTTGTTCGGGGCCGCGGCAGTGCTTGCAATCTGCGGCGCGGTCGCTGCGGCCGAAAAGCTGTCCGTGCGTGCAAGGCGGAAAATCGCCGCCGTAAAGTTCGAGCTTCAAGGGCGCGTGAAAAAGCAGCCGCTTGGCTTCCACGAGCTCTGCCATGTAGAATCGGCGCGGCTCGAAGCATCGGCTCAGGAAGAGGAGGATAAAACGGAGTACGACCCCCTCCTGGACCTTTACAAGCTCAAGTACGCACTGCGCGCAGGCGTAAGAAAGCTCAACCCCTACTGGGAACCGGAAGAAAAGCCGGAGAGAAAGTTCCTCTACCTCCACAAGGAGTACGACATAACAGACCTCGTAACTGTGGCGCCGGACCGGCCTGCGCCCATCATAGGATTCGGGCGGGGGCCCTTCCTCGAAGACAGCACCACAAGAGGTGGTGGCGGCGGAGGAGGTATCATAGACCTGGGTGATGACGATGAAGGAGGAGACACTGAAATCTCCTGGGAAAAGATATGCGAGGTTCTTGAAACAGTCCTGGGCGAGGACCCCGGCGATGGGCGCGAAATCAGATACTCCGGCGGCAAGCTCATCTGCCGCATCACCGCCGAGGATACCCGCAAGACTGAGAATTTACTGGGGCAGTTAAGAAAAGTCATAGGCTACTCAGTCAACATCGAGGTCAAGTTCATCCGCACCACGGCCGGCTACCTCAGGAAGCTCAGGGGAGACGGCGGCCAGGCAATATACCTCACCCCCGAGTCTGAAAAACAGCTCATGCGTGATGCCGTTGCCAAAAGAGGGGTTGAGCTGGTCGCCTCGAGCGAGCTGATTGCCTCCGACGGGCAGACCGTGCACATCCGCGAGGGCCGGCAGGTCTCCATGCTTGTGGACTACGATATCGAGATAACAATGCTGCCAGCCCTCAATCCCGTGGTGAAGCTGATAAACGAGGGTTTGATATGCCAGTTCACACCCACCGTCATCCGCCGCGGCAAAGAGGTGAGTATTGATGTCCTCGCATCCCTCTCGGCACTCCCGAAAGAAGTGCGAAAAGGTGACTTCATGGGGGGAGAAATCCTGTTCCCCGACATGGCCATGTCCCTGCTTCACACCACCGTACGCGTGCCTGACGGCACTGCAGTTCTCGTCGGCGGCACTGCAACCAACTCCGGCTCCGAAGACAAGAACACCACCGAGTTCATTTTCTATCTCAAACCCACCATCGAGCGGAAAAAGAAATAGGGAGGTGACAAAATGCGAAGAGGTATCCTGATTATCTGCCTTTGCGCCGTATCGGCATTCGCGCTCGCCTATGCCGCCTTCGCGCAGAGCAAGGAACACATTGACAAGCTCAAAGAGGCCGAACGGCACATTGAGCTCCTGAAGAAAGTGGAAGATGCGATAAAGACTATCGAAAAGGACCGCAAGGTGCTGACAGAGCTGCACATCTTCGATGTCGCAGACCTGATGCTCGCAAGGATAGTCAAGGATTATGCGCCCCCATCCCCGTTTGTCTTTGACGTCTCCTCTGCAGGAGCGGAAGAATTTGAGCGGGCCGAAGAGCCGTTTGAAGAACCCCTGGACCCGGAAGAACTTATTGAGAGAGTCAAACTCAGCATAAAAGATGAGGGCCCGGCTACCAGAGACGACAAATTAACTACTATATCTTACTCATCTGGCAAACTCTTTGTAATAAGTACGCCCAAGAAGATTAAGAAAATTGAAGCACTGCTGGCCCAGATGCGCAAGAACCTGCCTGTACTTATCTCCTCCACCGTCTACCTTGTCGCGGCGGACGAGGATTATCTCAAGGGACTCAAAGACAAGGACTCCTCGGCTATCGGCCCGAAAGCGATAGAGAAGATGCTTGCCGATGCCAGGACGGGCGAAAAGGTGGAACTGCTCAAGACGGGATACCTTACATCCTATTCCGGCCAGGCCGCCTATCTCTGCGACGGCTCGCTCCATACCTACGTAGGCAAGATTGATACAATGGCCTATCCGGCAACGGATAGAAGCCAGTTTCTGCTCGAGCCGATAGTCAACGTCTTCCGTGAAGGGTTCATCGCCGGCCTGCGCGCGCAGTACGACCCCATGACCGGCCAGGTAAACCTCGTCGCCATGGTCAGCCTGAGCAAGCTCACCGCTATCGAGGAGCATACAGGTATTGCCGGCGGGACTGGCGCGACCCCGACGAAGTGCAAGATTGAGACCCCCAAGGTTGACCTCCAGATAGTCTCCGGCAGCGCCGATATACCGAAAGGCTGCGGGTTGCTGCTCGGCGGCTCGAGGATGAAAACCGCCCAGGACAGGCAGAAGTCATTTGTCGTGCTCATAGTGCCCGCAGTTCAGAAGTAGCCGGCGGGCTTGCCCGCCGTAGATAATCCCAAAGCCGCGGCGTTCATCGCCGCGGATGTTTAGCCGGGTCGCCTGCGGCCCGGTCTCGCCGCCTTGCCAGTGCGGCAACAACGATTCTACAAGAAGAACCGTCAGTTCAAATCCAGTCTACCCTGGGTTGAACGCGCTTACTTATCCTTGTTCTTCTCGTACCACTGCTTCCACTGATGCTTCATGGTGATGTTCAGAAGAATACAAGCTGAACTGGTTATTGAAAGCAAACCCATTCCAATAAAGGCAATGTACATTACGCCAGTCGCCACGGCCTCGGAAGCAGGAAGATTCTCATGCACCATAATTGCAAGGACAGCAAGTTGCAGAAGGAAGAATGCTATGATTCCGAATGTCACTGCAAGTCGAGCCACACCAATAGTCTCA
>CAYWBA010000085.1:0-10419 GCA_964455955.1 uncultured Planctomycetota bacterium
TCAAGGCTGTGAAAAATACGGTTTTCATTGTTGACCCTCCAAATCAAAATGCCATGGCCATACCGGCCAGGCTACCGGGGTTCCGGTTGCAGCAAGTATCCTTTATGATAATATACCACTCTGGGGAGTTAGTGTCAAGACGGGTTTTGCGAATTGTCTTAAAAACGTACGGAAAACTTGGACCATGCGAGGGGTCATCTCAGGCTCCTCCTTTCCGGCCCTAAAATAATTAAGGGGCTAAACAAATCCCTGCCAGTCACTCCGCAGTAACCTGGCAAAAGACTGCCGCCCCTTCGGACACAGCCTTTCCCTACTGCGGAGTGAGATGGACAAACCATCTTTAGGAAAAAGACCGCGCTATTCAGCTTGTGTTATTTCGGTTTCAAAGTCTCCTTTGCTGTTTGGTTCTGCGCAGAATATTACGTTAAGATTCTCAACATGTCAAGGGCAAATCTGCTGTTGGGCGGGCGGCACCGGCTGGTGAGAAAAGCGGTTTTTTCACTCTCGGGCCGAATCCGGGTTTTACATGTGACTTCACATGTGCGGCTAAATTTGCAAATTGTCCTGTTTTATCTTGACTAAATTCTATCTCTGGCAAGAATATTATTCCCAAAGTGTTCGCGGGTTCTGGTGAGAGGGGGCAGATTGGGGAAGACACCTCTCGCCCGGCCGAAGCTTTTCGGCCTGATTGCCCTGAGCCAGGGGCTTATCACCAGGGAGCAGCTCGAAGAGTGCCTCGCAGTTCAGCAGGAATCAGCCGGCCGGCTTCGGCTTGGCGCTACTATGATGGAGCGAGGATACCTGTCTGACAGGCAGGTGATGGGAGTCCTTGCCATCCAGTCCAGAGCTGCCGGGAAGTCCAGCCCGCCGCAAACCAAGAGCGGGAGGAAGAGGCGGCTGGGAGAAATCCTGGTCGAGCGCGGCTATATTGACCATCAGACGCTGACGGCGGTGCTGCGGCGGCAGAAGCTCCTTCGCAAGAACGGCATGAACGCCCAGTTGGGCGAGATACTCATTTCTTTCGGCAAAATCACCCGCAAGCAGCTTACCGAAGCGCTGAAAGTTCAGAAAAGCGCCTGAGTTCAGGTGCAACCTTTTTCCTTTGAGCGCAGGTATTTTTCACCTTTGATGTCACGTGTGCGGATAAAATCAGGAATTGTGATGTTTTTTCTTGACAGAAACATAGCATAGGGTATAGAATATTTTTTGTATTCGTTAGGCCGCTTCAGAGGGGATTGAATTGAGTAGCGCAGTCCTTGCACAGCCCAAGCTTTTCGGCCTGATTGCCATGAGCCAGGGGTTCATCACCAAGGAACATCTCGACGAGTGCATCACGCTTCAGCAGGAATCAACTGTGCAGCGCCAGCTTGGCACTATTATGCTGGAGCGGGGGCACATGACCGCCAAGCAGGTTATGCAAATCCTCGCCATTCAGGCCAGGGCCGCCGCGAAGCCCAGCCAGCCGCAAACCAAGAGCGAGAGAAAGAGACGGCTGGGAGAAATTCTGGTCGAGCGCGGCTACATTGACCGCCAGACGCTGACGGCAGTTCTGCGGCGGCAGGAACTCCTCCGCAAGAACGGGGTGAGAAGCCCCGTGGGCGAGATACTGGTTGCTCTGGGCAAAATCACCAGAAACCAGCTCAGCCATGCGCTCGAGATGCAGAAAAGCGCATAAGCACAACCACAGACAATCAATCCCGCAATCAAAAGTCATGCTGCGAATGTTTCAAAGTTCGTTGTACTTCCTGCTTCAAAATCACGGAATAGTTCCGGGCTGCAGTGCCGGTATAGATTATGCGGCGTGTTTTTGGCTTGACAGGGTGAATGGGGCCCTAATAGAATCAGCGGGGAACGTAAACTTTTGAATTTACCCGGGGAGGGAGGACAGATGGAACGTGAGAGGGCGAAAGAGATTTGCGAGCGCGCCCTGTCGTTCGCCTCGGCGGACGAGAGCGAGGTGCTGCTTCAGGGCGGGATGAGCGCGCTGACGCGTTACGCAAACAACCGTATTGAGCAGAACGTCAACGAGCGCGGGTACAGTGTCTCGGTCCGCTGCGTTTTCGGCAAGAAGGTGGGCCGCGCGTCAACCAACATGTTTGATGACGAATCGCTCAAGAAAACTGTGCTGGCTGCGGAGCTTGTCGCGAAGTTCCAGAAGGAAGATGACACTCTGCTGCCAATGCCGGGGATGCAGGAGTACCAGGAGGTGGAGAATTACGTCGAGGCCACGGCGGACTACTCCCCGGCGGACCGCGCGGAGATTGTCTCAGACATTATTAATCAC
This sequence comes from uncultured Planctomycetota bacterium, assembly GCA_964455955.1. GTDB lineage: Bacteria > Planctomycetota > SKW154 > SKW154 > DAOVDS01 > CAYWBA01. The sequence continues at coordinate 2,285 of CAYWBA010000085.1, forward strand.
TGCCGCACCGAGGTTGGCCTGACTGCGGCGGGTATTTTTTCGAACGAGGCGAGATTCCTCGCGCTGGCGAACTCCAGGGGCCTGTTTGCACATGAGGGGATGACCTCGGGTATTTTTTCCGCCACCGTAATGACGGACGATTCGGTGGGCTGGGCGGAGGACAACAACAAGGATGCGCGCGAGATTGATTACAAGGGCGTGGCAGGCACGGCGATTGACAAGGCGCAAAGGAGCCGCGAGCCGGTTGCTCTTGATGCGGGCGAGTACACCGTGGTGCTGGAGCCGGCCGCCGTCGGCAATCTTATCATATTCCTCGGCTGGCTCGCGTTTGGCGCACTTGGCTACCAGGAGGGCCGCTCGTTCCTTTCCGGGAAGCTGGGGAAGAAAGTCTTCGGCGATAATATCACGATAGAGGACAACATTTACCACGAGCTTTCGGGCGGGCTGCCGTTTGACTTCGAGGGCCTGCCGCGCAAGCGGGTAGTGCTTGTCGAGAACGGTGTTGCGAAGGCTGTGGTACACGACCGCAAGACCGCCAAGAAGGAGGGCCTCGAAAGCACAGGCCACGGGCTGCCTGTGCCAAACACTTCAGGCCCGATTCCGCTCAACCTTTGTATGCAGCCCGGCGATTCCACAGTCCAGGACATGATAGAGTCAACGAAGAAGGGCATACTTGTTACGCAGTTCCACTACACCAACACGGTACACCCGGTCAAACTGGTTCTCACCGGAATGACCCGCAGCGGGACATTTCTTATCGAGGATGGCAAGGTAACCAAGCCGGTGAAGAATTTCAGGTTCACCGAATCGCTTGAAAAAGTGCTCAACAACGTCGAGCTAATCGGGAAGGACCTGGTTAAGCGCCGCGGCTTTTTCGGAGGGGGGATTGTTGTCCCGGCGCTTAAGGTCAACAACTTCACTTTCTCAAGCGGCACTGAATTTTAGGACGCGCAGCAAGGGAGAGACAAAATGAGAGATTTTGCAAAACTGGCGCTTGATACCTGCCTGGCCGAGGGGGCAAGCTACGGGGACATCAGGATTATTCACTCGAGGCGCGAGGACATAACGATGCGCAACGGTGTCCTGGGCGCACTGAACAAGTCTGAAACGATCGGGTTCGGGATACGGGTCATTGCGCACGGTTCCTGGGGCTTTGCGGCATCAGGCGAGCTTAACACGGAGGAAATCAAGAAAACCGCCGCGCTGGCGGTCGAGACAGCCAAGGCGTCGGCGACGCTCAAGAGCGAGGATGTCCGGCTTGCCGATGAGCCTGTCTACGAGACGGTCTGGAACACCCCCTACGCAATAGACCCGTTTAAGGTTTCGATTGAGGAGAAGCTGGGCTTCCTGTCGCAGATTGACGGGATTCTGCGCAAAGACCCCAAGATAAAAGTGGCTGAATCCACCATGCGTTTCTGGAACGAGCACCAGTGGCTTGCCACGACGGATGGGACTTTTATTGGCCAGGACCTCATGCGCTCGGCGGCCGGCTATTCAGCGACTGCCGTGGATAAGGGCGAGGTACAGCGCCGCTCGTATCCTTCTTCGCACGGCGGGATTGCAATGACTTCCGGGTATGAACTGGTAAAGGGTTACGACCTGATTGAGAACGCGGAGCGGATTCGAGATGAGGCGGTGGCGCTCCTGCGCGCGCCGGTGCTGCCTTCCGGCAAGATGGACCTGATTCTCGACTGCGCACAGCTTGCGCTTCAGATACATGAGTCTTGCGGCCATGCGACCGAGCTTGACCGCGTCCTTGGGTCGGAGGCCAACTATGCGGGTACATCGTTCCTGACGCTTGAAAAACTGCGCGACCTCAAGTACGGCTCCGACATCGTGAACCTTGTCATAGACGGGACAATCCCCGGCGGGCTTGCAACTGTGGGCTTCGACGATGACGGCGTGCGCGCGGGGCGCTACCACATTGTCGAGAACGGGGAGTTTGTCGGGTACATGACCAACCGGGAGCTGGCCCACGTGGTTGATGAGCCGCGCTCCCGCGGCTGCAACCGGGCCGACGGGTACGAGAGCCTGCCGATGATAAGGCAGAACAACCTGTCCCTGCTGCCGGACAAGGGGAGTTTTGACGAGCTGCTTGCCGACAGCCCCGGCGCAGTCTACATGGTCAACAACAAGTCGTGGTCAATTGACCAGGAGCGGGTGAACTTCCAGTTCGGCTGCGAGATTGCCTGGGATGTTACAAAAGACGGCAAGCTCGGCAAGATGTACAAGAACCCGAACTACCAGAGCCTCACAACCGAGTTCTGGAACTCCTGTGACTTTATCTGCGGGGCAGGGGAGTGGAAACTTACAGGCGTGACAAACTGCGGCAAGGGGCAGCCCGGCCAGACGGCGGAGATGTCACACGGCTGCGCGCCTTCCAGGTTCCGCGGCATTACGGTGGGCGTGGGCAATTAGATGGAAACAAAACCACTTTGCGCTTGAACGCAGGGTGCCGGCCGGTGTATATTCGCGGCCTGTCTACATGGCGCCGGTCTTGACTGTATCTGTGTTGAGGAGGATTGAGAGTGACTTTGAGAAAGATGCTGTTTGTGGTTCTGACTGCGCTGCTGTTGGCCAGTTTCGCAGCCTTTTACCAAAGCGCGGCCGACGGGCCTGGAGAAAATGACGGGAAAGATAAGCCGGCCGAGAAGGGCGAGGCCACGAAGCCTGCGGAAAGTGGTGAAAAGGTACAGCTCAAATTCAGCCTGAAGAAGGGTGAATCCTACAAGCTGAAGATGTCCACTGACCAGAAGATTTCTCAAGACATCATGGGTATGAAGCAGGACATGACCCAGGCGTTCACCATGGTGTTCCGCCACGACGTGGAGGCGGTGGACGACAAGGGAGAGGCGACAATCAAGGTGACTTACGAATCAGTTTCCTATAAGAGCGAGAGCCCCATGGGAAAGGTTGAATACGATTCGACCAAGCCTCCCGCCGAGGTTCCGGCAATGGCAAAGGGGTATGCTGCGCTGGTGGGACAGGGATTCACGATGAAGATGACCCCGAACGGTACGTTAACCGATATCAAGGGCATAGCCGCCATGCTTGAGAACATGCTGAAAAAAATGGAGCTGCCTGAGGGGCCGGAGAAGGCGCTCATTGAGAAGAACCTGAAGAAGCAGTTCACCGACGAGGCTATGAAAGAGCAGATGCAGAGCTCTTTGGCGATATTCCCCGACAAGCCGGTCGGCGTTGGTGATTCGTGGGAAAAGAAATTTAGCGGAATGGGAATGTTTCCCTGTATTGTTGAAAACACCTGGACCCTGAAGTCGCGCAAAGACGGCGTGGCCACGATTGATGTCATCTCCAAGGTCAAGCCTGACCCGGATGGGAAGCCGGTGGATATGGGCGTTGTGAAGCTCACCTATAAGCTTTCAGGCGAGATGAGCGGGAGCACCAAGGTGAAAGAATCTACGGGTTGGGCCGTGTCGTCCAAGATAAAACAGAAGATTTCCGGGACAGTGAAAATGGAAAGTCCGGCCATGGGCGAAGAGGGGATGTCTTTCCCTATTTCGATAGACAGCACAATCACCATCGAGTCGGTGGAGAAGTAGCCCCGGTTCGAAGTTCCAGACTGACAACGCCGCTTCGGCATGAGATATTTTCTGGCGCCGAAGCGGTTTTTTTTTGCAAAAGAGAGTTCAATCCCGGAGTTTTCGGTCAATACATAATGAAGGGGAGTTGGAGCTCCCCTGCTATTTGTAAAAATTAACAGTGTTGACAAATCATGTCCTGGCTGTATAATGAAAAAAAATAAAGTTAAGGGCAGAGGCATATTCTTGAAGAATTATGATAAATTTATGGAATAATCCTACAAACTAAACGGTATATTTCGTCATAAAGTTGTAGATGGGAAGGTGTGAAGATTTCTTTGTCTGTCTTGAGTTCGGGGGGAGAGACGTGAGCAAGATAAATTTGTCTTTAGCAGGCCTGGCGGTGCTTTTTCTGTGCTCTATAGTTCTGTGTGGCTGCCCCAGCCCCGATTCTGCCAGCATTCCCATGCCGCCGCCGCCGGCAAGGAATCCCTCGCCGGCCGATGAAGAAATTAGCGTGCCTATAACCTCAGACCTTAGCTGGGCTGCGCCGCCAGTTGCAGCATCGTATGATGTCTACATCGGGATGAATGAGACAAACGTGAGGGATGCCACCACGGGAAGCCCGGAATTCAAGGGCAACCAGGACACTACAGTATATGATTTCCCCGGCAAGTTTGCTTACTCTATCCCGTACTACTGGCGGATTGATACGGTCAACGCTATCGGCACTACCCCCGGCAATGTATGGAAGTTCACCACAGAGGGCTCCCCTGTCGGTAATCCGGCTCAGGTTGCAGACCCCTCTCCCGCCGACCAGGCAGAGGAGGTGCCTGTAGGCACTTATCTGAGTTGGGGCGCGGCAAGCGGGGCCGAGTCATATGATGTGTGGTTCGGGACAGACCCGGCGCTCTTGCTCCTTATCGGCAACACTGACAGCCTGAGTTTCAAGCCCGACCCGGGAGACCTCGCGTATGAAACAGACTACTACTGGCGGATTGATGCTCAAAACGGCATCGGTACTACGACCGGCATTGTGTGGAAATTCACAACCCAGGAGCCTCCGCCGGACCAGGTCCAGAATCCCTATCCACCCGATGGGATGACAGATGTTCCAAGGACAGAGGAGCTCACCTGGGACCCTGCGGCCCGGGCCGCTTGGTACAATGTTTACATTGGCCCGCAGGCGGATTCACTTGTATTTGTGGGTACTGTGACCGATACAAGGCATGACCCCGGGCTGTTTGCTTACAGTACGACTTACTACTGGCGAATTGACGCAGTCAACGCCGCGGGCGTCACCACGGGCCAGGTCTGGAGCTTCAGCACGGAGTCCATGCCGTCCCCGAGCGATACGCCTGACCAGGCCTCAGGCCCGACCCCGGCTGACGGGGCGGTCAACGTGCCTGTGGACATAATGCTGGCCTGGAGGGCATCACATAACACAACCCAGTACAGGGTTTACTTCGGCACCGACCCGAACCCGAATAACCTTCCGCTCGTGGCTGTCCAGGCTAACCTGACCTTCCACCCCGGCTCGCTTTTCTTCTCCGGCCACCTCGAGTACTCCACCATGTACTACTGGCGCATAGATGCGCTCAACGGTCCCAGCATAAAAGCAACCGGGCCTGTCTGGACCTTTGTCACGGTGGCTGAGCCCAAGATAACGAACATATGGCCGCCGGACGGGGCGGTAGATGTTCCCGTGACTGTGAATTTCAGGTGGGGGCCTGCACCTTCCGCAGTGTCCTACGATGTTTATTTAGGCACAATCTACAGTTCCGTCGGCGGCGCAGTGCATACTTCGCCCGAGTATATGGGCAACCAGACTGAGCTGTTCTTCAATCCGGATACACTTCAGTATTCAATCATGTACTACTACTGGCGCGTGGATGTCATAAACAGCAACGGCGTGGTGGAAAAAGGCGATATATATAGCTTTAGGACGGAGATATGGCCCCCGGATCCCCCTGAAGAGGCTGTATGGCCCTACCCCCTTGACGAGGTGGAAAATGTGCCTGTGGATGTTGACTTCCACTGGTATGCAGCGGTAGGCGCCCTATCCTACAAGATTTACCTTGGTACAAGCCCGGGCCTTCTGACAACCGTTGTGGGTGAGACCACAGCTCTGACTATTGACCCAGGCGTGCTTGATTACAGCCAGCAGTATTACTGGCGCATAGATGTGATTAATTTCAATGGAACCACTCAAGGCACCGAGTACTCTTTTACAACCGAGTCGGGTGCTGAAGGAACAGTGGTATACGTTGACTGCGAAAATGGCGATGACCTCAACAACGGCCTGACCTGGGCGACGGCGGTAAGAACCCTGAGCCGCGCAGTTGATATTGCCGCAGTTTCAGGATGGACAGTGCTTGTCAGGCGGGGTACGTATTTCGGGACGGACAATATCGGCCTTGAAACAGGAAACAAGAGCATCCTCTTCAAAGCAATCGGCGGGATATATCACACTTTCATTGACTGCCAGAAGATGGACCGGGCCTTCTTCATCTGGTCTCCTGGCTCCCATATATTCAGAATCGAGGGCTTTACTATTCAGAACGCGACCGCATACTACGGAACTGCAGCCCACGATGGGCTCGGAGGGGCGATATTCCTGAGGCAGCTCCAGTTGAGCGTCATAAAGGATTGCAGAATCAGGTACTGCTGTGCCTATATGGGAGGCGGGGCAATCTTCTGTGTTAGTACTACCTCCGTGGACCACTATAAGCCCGAGATAAACAACTGCCTCTTTATAGGGAACTTCACAACCCCGGACTTTGCCGGAGAGGGCGGGGCCTTTCTCACCAATCGCCTGCCTCCTTACATAACACCTAACTATACCAGTGCCACGTTCTTACACTCCATTTTCACTGGAAATACGGCTGATGGCAATGGCGGGGCTATGAGGTTGCGGATAGACAGGCCGGGCGCTGAAACTAATCTGTTTAACTGTATCCTCGAATACAACACAGGTGAAAACGGCGGAGGTATCTACAATACCCAGACCCTTGTCACGCGGAACTGCAACATAGTCTGGAACATGGCCATGGATAACGGCGGGGGGATATGGAATTCCGGCACCGTGACCATGAACAGCGACATTATGTGGTATAACGACTACAGTCTGGCCACAGGCATGCTCGGGCGGGAAATGTTCACCACCAGCTCGACCACCTTCAACTACTGCTGCTTCCGGGAGGTCGGCGAGTATGTGTACTCAACCGTGCCGCTTATATTCGTGCCCAACACGAGCGGCCACCTGCGGGAAGTCAACCCGCTGTGGATAACCGGCCCAAGGGGGGATTACTACCTGAAGAACATACCTCCCGATGCCCAGCAAAGCGAGTGCGTGGACCACGGTATAGAGTTTGCAACTGCTGTGGGGCTTGATGACAGGACCACTCGAAGAGACTGTGTATTGGATACCGGCATTGTTGATGTCGGATACCACTATGAGCCATAAGATGGCGGGTGGCAGACACCTGCTCCTTCAACAGTGCTCCTTTGTGGATGATGTTGTTTTAGAAATTTGCTGCGAGCCCCGAGTTCGGGAGGATTGTAGATGGCCAGATTCAACCGGCTGCTGACAGGTTTGATTATACTCGGCACTATTTGCGCTGTGCTTGGCTCCGGCTGCAGGAAAAAGCCGGATTCCGTCCTCAGACCGCCTTTTCGCGCAGCCTTCCCCTCGCCGGCTGACACGGCGACCAATGTCCCCATAACAACTGACCTCACCTGGGGACCTACACTGGGTGCGGCATGGTACGCAGTCTACTTCGGCACCGATTTCGCCAACCTCAGTTCTATGGGCAACCAGTCTGGGTCGGTGACCTATAACCTCGGCCTGCTCTCGTACTCGACCACCTACTACTGGCGAATAGACACAATGAACGGCGATGGCACAACCACGGGTGATGTCTGGAGCTTTACAACCGAGAGCATCCCCGGAGGCCCGCCCGAAGCAGTTATTATCTCCTCGCCCGTGGACGGTGCGACCGAGGTCTCCGTGGAAGCAATCCTGAGCTGGTATGCCGCAAGCAGCGCGACTTCATACGACGTCTACCTGGGCACTAACCCCGGTGCACTGGATCTCAAAATCAATCAGACCGCCCTGACATACAACCCCGGTATGTTCGCCCATGACACAACCTACTACTGGCGCATAGATTCAGTAAACGGCAACGGCATCACACCAGGCTCAGTATGCAGTTTCACCACGGAGCCGTGGACAGGGGGCACGCCCGCACAGGTTATGAATCCCTCTCCTGCCGATGGCGAGTATAATGTTACTCCGTTTATGCCCACCCTGAGCTGGGATGCTGCAACAGGCGCGACCTCGTACCACGTTTACTTCGGCATAACCCCAACCGGCCTTAGCCGTGTAAGTATCCAGGATGAAACGACTTACAACAATCCTGATGTGCTCAACTACCTGACCGTGTATTACTGGCGGGTGGATTCCGTAAATATCTATGGAACCACCTCCGGCCGAACATGGCATTTCGTTACCTACCCCGAATCGAGAGCCTCGACCCCCTCGCCGGCGAACGGCGCGACAGGCGTCCCGGTAACATCAAATCTTAGCTGGGGGCC
>CAYWBA010000086.1:0-10347 GCA_964455955.1 uncultured Planctomycetota bacterium
GTCATTACAATCGTCTTGCCCTCCGACTTCAGCTTCTCGACAATCCGGGCCATTTCCTCAAGCGAAGGTATTATTTTCTTCTCACGCCCCATAGCTACTTCCCCGGGAGGTGTTTGCCAACAGCGCCGAGCAGCTCTTCTCTTGAGCAGGTTGCCGTACCGCTTTTCATAACCACAACTGATGCTGCGCAGTTGGCCAGCCGGGCCGCCTGCTCGGGGGCGGCTCCGCATGCAAGCGACAGGCCGAAGGTTGTTGTTACAGTGTCACCGGCGCCTGAGACGTCCACGCTTTCCTGCGAGCCGACGACAGGTATCTCTATCGGGTCGGCGTCGCGCTGAAAAACCATCATACCCTTGTTCCCGCGGGTTATAAGCACGCACTTGAGAAAAAGTATTTCAATCATCTGCTGGCCGACAACCATAAGGTCGGTCTCGTCCTTTAGATAGTACCTGCCGAAGTTGAGCGCCTCGTTCTCGTTGGGGGTAACTGCGGTTATGTGCGGGAATTCTTTCACGTTGTAGCGCGAGTCTGCGATTACGGGAGCCTGGCCGGCGTAATCGGCAATGCGAGATTCAATCTCGTGGCAGACAAACCCGTAACCGTAATCTGAAACAATCCAGCAATCAATTTCGGCACCTTTACGGGAGATAAGGTCGAGGGCCGACTGAATAGAGTAATGGTCCGGCGGCCTGGGTTTGCCGCGGTCTATCCGCAGCACCTGCTGCTTGACCGTGTGAATGTCTCCTGCAAGAACGCGTGTCTTTGTTGTAGTCACGCGGCCTTTTTCAACAAGAATGCCCTCCGTGTCAATACCTTTGCCTGCAAAGCTCTCTCTCAACTCTCTGCCGTATTCATCATCTCCTACAATCCCCAAGGCAACTGCATCCGCGCCGAGCCCGCATATGTTGTTGACGGCGTTGGCGCTGCCCCCGGGCCGCACTTCTTCGTGCCCGAACTCGACCACTATCACAGGCGCTTCGCGTGAGAGGCGCGCCGGTTTGCCGAAAACATAAATATCAAGTATCATGTCGCCGACAACGCCGACTTTACATTTCTGAAAGCTCTCGATTATCTCGGTGTAGGTTTTCTCTGCCATCTATTTCTGCCCTGCGGCAGCCCCGTTTTCCATAAGCTGCATGTCGTAAAGCTTTTTGTACACCCCGTCGCGTGCAAGCAACTCAGAATGCGTGCCAACCTCCGCTATCCGGCCCTTTTGCAAAACCACTATCTTATCCGCATGCTGGATTGTGGAAAGCCTGTGCGCGATAACGAAGGTGGTTTTGTGGGCGATAAGGTTGCCCAATGCTGCCTGGACCGCCTGCTCGCTTTCTGAGTCGAGGGAGGAGGTAGCTTCGTCAAGTATGAGGACCGAGGCATCCTTGAGAATCGCACGGGCTATGGTTATGCGCTGCTTCTGGCCGCCCGAGAGGATTACTCCACGCTCGCCCACAACAGTATCATACCCCTTTTCGAGACTCGTGATGAATTCGTGTATGTTGGCGGCCCGGGCCGAGACCACTATTTCATCGTCTGTCGCATCGCGCTTTCCGTATTCGATATTCTCCCTTATCGTGGTATTAAAAAGAAACGAGTCCTGCGTGACAACAGCTATGTGTTGGATAAGGGAACTCCGAGTCAGCTTGCGGATATCGGAGTCATCAATAAGGATTGCGCCCTCGCTGGGGTCGTAGAATCTCGTAATCAGGTCGCAGAGTGTTGACTTGCCGGAACCGCTGCGCCCAACAATTGCAATCATTTCTCCCTTTTTGACTTCAAGGTTGATGTCCTTGAGAACAGGTTCGCTGTCATAGGCGAACCAGACATCCTTGAAGGTGATTCCGCGCCTTATCTTTTCAAGCGTTACTGCGTCCAGTGAGTCCTGAATTAGAGGTTCAAGGTCAATAAGGTGGAAGACCCTCTCGCAGCCGGCCAGCGACTCTTGGACAGTATTATAAGCTTTGACAAGCGTCTTGGAGGGCTTGTAAACCATGGCCATAGCGCCGAAGAATGCTGCCAATCTCCCAATTGTCAGACCCCAGAGCTGCCGTGTGATAAGGTACCAGCCAAGGACCAGCACTGCGCCGCAACTCCATATATACATTAGCTCGATAAAGCTTTTTGAGAGCGCCTTGACCCGCACCACACGCATTGTCTTCCGCAAGAACTGTATATTTACGTTACGGAAATCCTCGCTCTTTTTTTGTTCAAGGTGGAACGCCTTGACTATCCTGATACCTGTAAACATCTGCTGCATTGACTCGGTTACGTCGGCGAGCTTTTCAAGCGTTTTGCGGCTCCTCTTGGTTATCTTCTTGCCCAACGTGGCGATGGGCAGGATAAGGATAGGCATTATGCCAAAGACGACAAGCGCAAGCTGCCAGCAATTAATGAAAGCCACACTCACTGCCCCTGCTATAAGCAGGGGGCAGCGGAGAATATCGCCGAATATGAACTCGAGCGCCTTGTTGGTTATCATAATGTCGTTTGTCACCCTGGACATAAGCTCTCCGATTCGGCGCTTGGAGAAGAAGCCCATAGACATGGTCATCAACTTTTCGCCGAGGTGCTGGCGTATGTCAACAAGGATTCTAAACCCCACGAACCTGCGAAGTACCTCTTTGGTGAACATGGCGCCTGCGCTTGCGGGGCCTGCGACCAAAAGGGCCAGGGCTATAAGCAGCATGACCTTTCTATCTGCCTTGAGCAACGCCTTGTCGAAGAAGTCGCGCGCCAGATAAGCAGGCAGAGTTTGAACTGCAGAGTAGATAGCGGTGACAAGCACGACCAGGATAATAAGCTTCCAGTACGGCCTGGCATACTTGTATAATCTGAGCAGTTGTGCGAGTTTGGCTCTCATGTGCGTTTCGCCAGTTCTTCTTTATATACTGCCAGAGTCTTTTCGACCATAAGCTCGCGGGTGAATCTATCGCTTACTTCCTGCTTTGCTCTCGCCGCAAGTTTACGCCCCAGTTCCCGGTTGTCCAGCAAGTTTTTCAGCGCCATGGCAAGGGAGTCGGGGTCTCGCGGAGCAGCAAGGAGCCCGGTTCGGCGGTCTTTGACCACTTCAGGTATCCCTCCTGCCCGGGTGCCTACAACAGGCACCCCTGCCGCCATTGCGTCAAGAATGGATGTCCCAAGCCCTTCCATTACTGATGGCATAACAAAAATGTCGAAGGCTGTAAGAAGTGTAGAGACGCCGGCAGTGAATCCGGGCAGCAGGAACTTGTCCGCGAGCCCGCGCCTCTCAATCAGCGATTCAAGTTCGCGCCTCAATTTGCCTTCCCCGAAGATGACAAACCTGACGTTTGGCCTCAGGTGCACAATTTCAGCCGCCGCTTCCACAAGGTAACGGTGGCCCTTGTGACCAACAAGGCTGCCCACGGACCCGACAATTTTACTTGAGCCGTTGGTTCCAAGCAGTTTCTCGAGAGCGCCCCGATTACGCTGCGCCCGGGGCGGTATTTCAACGCCCGAGTGCACCACGTGTATCATGTGGGGAGGGACCCCGTCTCGCACAAGGGCGCTGCGAACAGCTTCACTTACCGCAACAAAAGTATCGGCGAAGTAGCGGTATTTGATTATGGAAAGGCCGAATCCGTGCCTGTGTATAGAGAAGTCAACCCTGCGTGAAACCACTCTAAGGGGCGAACCTGCAATCCGGGCTGCGCAGCCCCCAAGCCAGTGCGCGTGGGAGTCATGCATGTGAAGGACCTGATAGTTATATCTGCGCACAAGGCCTGCGAGGCGCCATGCGGCGGTGAAGTCAGCTTCAAAGCGGAAGACGGTGGGGTGCACCCGCAGGCCGCTATTGAGGAGCTTGGGCTCAAGAGCACTCCCCGGCTGGCAGGCGAAGCCCACCTCGCAATTGCGTTCGGCCAGGCCCTTAGCGAGGTAGTAGGCCTGGCGTTCGCCTCCACGCCAGAATGGCATCGTATCTATGTGAAGCACGCGCAACATGCAAGTATGTCCTCAAACTCCCAGATAGACTCTAACAACAGTCAGGATTCAAATCAACCAAGAAACCACTAAGGGGCACCCGGTTGCAGGCGAACTTGCGCTGATTATACAAGCCTCCTCACACGGGCGCTGCGGTTGTCCCGGCCCATGTTTTCCCTGAAGAAAAGGTACCCTATAACAAAGAAGATGGCTCCACCGCCGACTGCAAGGGCAGCTGAAACCAAGTCCTTCGCCTCCAGGTCGGCAAACAGGAGGAATACCATCGCACCGCCGGCAACCATGCCGGCAAGCGGAAGCAAAAGAGTCACAAGTATTGGCAAATAGAGTGAGGGGCGGGAGACCTCAACTTCCACTCGCATGCCTCTGGTTATTCTCAAATCTTTACCTTCGATTCGGGCAGGCAGGATGCGCTCACATCCATCTCGCGAGCTGCACATGCGACAGGTCGCGCAACGTTCCTGAGTCTCGGGCGGGTCCATCTCCACCAGAGCGATCCGCCTACCGGGACCTTCTTCAATTTCTTTCACAGTGCCTGTCTCGAAGGTTATATACATTGGGGCCACGGTGCTCCAGCCTCTCAGTCAAAGAAATCCGGCAGTATCTTCTTTTGAACCCGGCGCATAAGCGAGCATGTGTAACGCATATAGGTAATAACTTCTTCCTTCTTCCAGGTGGGATGCGCTTCCACGTAGTTCAGAATTTCTTCGATCGCGTTTTTACGGGCGTTAATTCTGCGGCCAACTTGAAGTTTTACAGGGCCCAGACCCTCTTTCAGGGCAACTTCATTAACAGTCTTTTGTTCCGCCGGGGTCACTGCCACTTCAGGCAGTTCAAGAAGTATGGCGCGTATCCGGTCCTCGTCCATGTTAAGTTTGCCGGCAAGTTTTGAAAGGATACTCATGTTGCACCCCATAGTGAGACTATTTTCGGCCCGAGAGGTCTTTGATTTTCTTGACAAACGCTTTCTCGACTTCTTTTAGGGCATCGAGGTTTTTTCCGCCTGCCTGTGCGAAGTCGGCCCGGCCACCCCCGCTTCCGCCGAGCAGCTTACCTGCTTCTTTGGCGAAAGCACCGGAGTCGAAGGAAAACTCTTTTACCGCAGCAGCAGAGGCGCCTGCAACCATGCTTAGCCTTCCGTTCTCCTCTGATGTCAGGCAGACTGCAACCGGCTCTTCCATCGCGCGGAACCTGTCAACCATGGCGCTGAGTTCTTTGCGATTCCTACCCTTGAGATATTGATACAAGTACTTTAAACCGTTTTCTTCGCTTAGTGCTTTTGTCAATGTCTGTGCAGTTTTGGCAGCTTCTTTGCGTGATTCTTTTTCCATTTGTTTGTAATACATTTTTTCAGTTTTAAGAAGGTCTTTAATGCGTTTTTCAGCTTCGTCTAATGTGGGTGATAATGTTGTGAGTATCCAGTCGCAGAAAATATGTTCCTTTTGAAGTCTACGCAGTTCTTCAAAACCTGTGACAGCTTCAATTCTTCTTACCCCCGCCTTTATAGAACCTTCGCTCAATATGTGAAAGACCCCTATCTGTCCGGTGCGCGCGGTGTGTGTGCCGCCACAGAGTTCCTTCGAATACTCAGCCACCTCAACCATGCGTACTTTGTCGCCGTACTTTTCCTCAAAGATTGCCATCGCGCCGGCCTCAAGTGCTTTTTGATAGCCCATTTCACAGAATGATACGGGTACGTCCCTCATCACCTCCGTATTAACAAGCAGTTCGACCTGCTGTATTTCTTCGAGCGTAAGGGCTTCAAAGTGCGTAAAGTCGAAGCGGAGGCGGTCAGGCCCGACGTAGGAGCCGCTTTGTTTTACGTGGTTTCCAAGTACTTTCCGCAACGCCCACTGGAGAAGGTGGGTTGCGGTGTGGTTTCGCATAATGTTTTCACGCCGTTCGGAGTCTACCTGGGCGTTTGCCGGTTCACCGACCCTGGGCCTGCCCTCACCCACAAAGTTCCCAAGATGAATGCTTACCTGGTCTGACTTGCGCGTGTCTGTAACCTTAAACTCGAAGTTCGCTCCTGCAATCTCACCTGTGTCGCCTACTTGCCCGCCAGCCTCTGCGTAAAAAGGCGTCTTGTCGAGCACTATCTTGTCTTCATCAAAGTAAAGCACCTCCACCTCGGTCCGGGTGGCGGAGTACCCGACAAACTCGGTAGGTGGCAGATTAAGTTCCGCAAGCGCAGACTGCGTGACCTCGAATTTGCCTATAGCGCGTGAGACCTGCCGGTGCCTTTCCATAAGCCTGTTGAAACCATCCTCATCAACCTCAAGGCCTTCTTCAAGGAGCATGACCTTTGTCATGTCGAACGGGAAACCGTACGTTTCATGAAGGTTAAACGCATATTTCGCGTTGAACAGATTCTCGCCGTGCTGCTTCGTTTTTGTAAGCATACCGCCGTACACCAAAAGCCCGAGGTCCAGAGTTGCGCTGAAGGCCTCTTCTTCACCCTTGATAACTTTCTCAATATACTCCCGGCGCTCAACAAGCTCGGGGTATGTCGCTCCCATTGTATCTACCACAGTTCCTACAAGCTGATGCAGGAAAGGCTCTGGATACTCAAGCTTCTGTCTGCCATGGCGCAGTGCTCTTCTGAGTATACTCCTTATCACAGAGCCTCGGCCTCCACGTTCGAAGGTAACGCCGTCTGCGATTGCGAAGGTGAGGGCACGAATGTGGTCAGCCACAACCCTGAAGGAAGTTGCGAGATCTTTTTCGGTGGCGGAGCGCCCGACAATTTCCTGCGCTTTTTCGATTATGGGCATGAACAGGTCTGTTTCATAGTTGGTGCTTACGTTTTGGAGAACGGCGGCGAAGCGCTCAAGGCCTGCGCCTGTGTCAACACCCGGTTTTTCAAGCGGCTCCAGGGAACCGTCCTGCTGCATGTCGTACTGCGGGAAAACAAGATTCCAGAGTTCAACATAGCGTTCGCACAATTCATGTTCTTTGAGTCCCTGGCATTTCCTGAATGTGTCGTCACCGAATTTGCATTTGTCGCAAGTTTTGCCGAGGGGCTTTGCAAGCTGCTCGCCAAGCTGCTTGCGCCTGTCTATGTGTATCTCGGAGCAAGGCCCACAGGGGCCGGTGTCTCCCATCTGCCAGAAGTTGTCCTTGCGGCCGAAGAACTTAATCCTGTCCTCGGGAATACCGAGCATCAGCCAGCTTTCCTTGGCCCTTGTGTCTGTAAGGCCCAGTCCTTTGTCGTCAAGAACAGTTATATAAAGCAAGTCACGGTCTATTCCGTAATGTTTTTTCGAGGTCACGAGTTCCCATGCCCAGGCGCAGGCTTCTTTCTTAAAATAGTCGCCGAACGAGAAGTTGCCCAGCATCTCGAAGAAAGTATGGTGCCTTGCGGTAAAGCCGACGTTCTCAAGGTCATTGTGCTTGCCCGAGACACGGAGGCACTTTTGCGAGGAGCAGGCACGTGAGTATCCCCTTTTTTCCTTCCCGACAAAAACATCCTTAAACTGATTCATGCCCGCGTTGCTGAAAAGCAGAGTCGAGTCATACTTTGAGGGAACCAAAGGGGAGCTGGGCACAACCTCGTGGCCGAGTTGTTGGAAGAACCTTAGATATTTGTCTCTTATTTCCTTTGACAGCATTGTACCTCATTTCCCACTGGACAAGATAATAAGCAATATCTTATAGGCTAATCAGCACGAAAAGTCAATACTGCTCAGGCCTGTGAGCGCCTGAAAAATCCTGCGGCCTCAGGGCATGGGTTTCAAGTATTGGCTCGCACCTGACCGATGTTGCCCGGATTCCAGTCAGCCCTTGTCTTAGTGGACTTGCGAGGTGCTACAGGGCCTTGAAAAAGTTCTACGCCCAACATGTAGAATATAACCCTGTATTAAACCACAATAACATGTATATTTCCAAAGGTTTTCTCTTGACAGTGCATCCAGGCATCTTAAAATAAAACCAAAGAAAAACGGTCACTGTTTACAGGTAGAGGCAAATTTTGCCGATAGAAGGGTTAGACCTACAAGGGTCAGAGTTGAAATTCAGTTGCATTGTGTTGGCCGCAGGGAGGGGGCTACGTGCGCGGTCTGCAGATCTTTCACCAGCGTCAGGCGGCGCAAAGCCGCGCAAAGCCGGTCCTGCCGGGAATGAAAAGCAGGGCCGACCGGCGAACAAGGTTCTTATCCACGCAGCAGGTTCCCCCATTCTCTACTACAGCCTCAGACAGTTTGCTCAACTCGAGGAGTGCAGGCAGATAGTGCTGGTTGCTAACAGGGACGAAATGGAAAAAGGGGTTTTCAACACAAAGGAACTTTCCCAAAAATTCCGCGTAAGCGCGACTGTTGAGGGAGGTGAACGCCGCGTAGATTCGGTGAGGCGCGGGTTTGCAGCGACAGACCCGTCGCTGCCCCTTGTTGCGATTCACGATGCGGCAAGGCCATTTGTAAGCCGCGGGACGATCCTTGACGTAGTGCGCGGAGCCCAACGCTGGGGCGCAGCGGTGGCCGCTGTTGCGGTTGCTGACACGCTAAAGTACGCTGAGGCTGACATGTTTATCGAAGAAACAGTGTCACGCCAGGGGTTGTATCAGGCGCAGACACCGCAGGTTTTCAAAAGGGAACTTCTTGAGCAGGCATTTGCGAAAGTGGATGCAGGCGAGGTTACCGACGACGCTCAGATGATTGAGAAACTCGGCGGCAAGGTCAAGCTTGTGAAGTCTGAAACAACAAATCTCAAGATAACTACGCCTGAAGATCTTAAGCTGGCTGTAAAGCTTCTTCCGGTCTGGGATGTTGAAAAGTAAAGGTCAAAAGAGATGAATCGGTGCTTTTTATGTGGGGGGGAGAGATGAAACGGACGCTGTTTGCTGTAGGAGTGTTCCTTATACTGTTTGCGCTGGCTTCGCTCTGCGAGGCGGGCGATGTGGAAACGAAGAAATCCAAAGGGATAACTATTTCCGGCGAGATCAAGCTTGATGCTGTTTTCTCGAACCGCGAGGCAAACACGGTGATTTACGGCTTAACAGGCCCGCTCTTCATTCATGTGAGGCCTCACACACGCATCCCCGCTGGTAGTCGCCGGAGAAGCTCCACATTTGCAGATCCGACTATCACACTCAACTTCGATATCTGGCTTGCAAAGCAGGTTGATGCCAGGCTTACGCTGAAAACGCCTGAGTACATGCAGGATGATATTGGTACTTCTTCGCGTACGGTTAATACTCCGGCCGGTACGACAAACTTCCCCAGCCGCACGCTCGAGATTGACGAGGCGTACGTCAAAATAAAGGAGTTTGGCTACAAGGAGCTTTCGCTTGTTCTTGGGATACAGAACATAATTTACGACTTTCGCGGCGATGACAATCCGTTCTTCCTTGCAATCGGGCGGAGCGAAGATGCCTTCAGCGACACTTTCCAGCCTCTTGGCAACGGCCAGCTTGAACTCAACGGCCCCGGTCTTGCAGGTACAGTAGAAGCTGGCGGCGCAAAGCTGACATACAGCAAGAAGGGCGAACGCCTGCAGTTTACCGGCGATATGATCTTTGCAACCACGGTTGAAACCCGTCAGGATGATACCGACACTGAGCTTTGTGCGCTCGTGGGTACAATAGCAGTACCGCATGCAAAGGACTATAAGGCCAAATTGATGATGACCCTTGCCACGATGGCGCGGACACACACAACACGGCTGTGGACCCTGGGTTTCGGCGCAACGGTCAAGGCGACGGATGCTCTCGAACTCTTTACTGAAGGCTACGGCCAGACCGGAATATACTGGGACGACTACGACCCAACCGACCCCGCCGACCCTGCTAACCTGAGCAATAGGAAGCGGAGCATCTTGCAGCAGGCTTTTGGCGGCTACACCGGTTTCAAGTACACCGCGGTGAACAACCCGTGGAGATGGTACTTCGGCGCCGAGTGGTGGTGGATATCGGGGGACCCTGACCGCACAGACCGCAAGCAGCAGAACTTTATTTCGTACGAGGATGTTGACGACACAATAATCCTTGAAGAAAACAACTACGGCTATGACCTTGATACTAACTACTCAGCAATAAAATGCCGTGCCGGCTTTAAGCCCGGTCGCGATCTGGAGTTTGGGCTGCTCTACGGCAACTTCCGCACTGCCCGGTCTATCAAATGGCAAAGTGCGACAAATCGCGGGTACGACAAGATAGGAGATGAGCTGGATATTCAGTTCAAGTGGGACTACACTGAAGACACCACATTCCGCGCAGGCGTTGGTTTTCTCTGGAATGCGGATTTCTTCAACCCCGTTTTGAAAAACTCGAAGACCCACAAGGTGGCCTTCTTTGAGGCAGTCTTGAGGTTCTAAACGCAAGGGGTATGAGGCTTGAAAAAAGCGGCTCTGTGGAGCAGCGCTCCACAGAGCCGCTTTTCTTATGGCAGCAATGTTTAT
>CAYWBA010000087.1:0-10308 GCA_964455955.1 uncultured Planctomycetota bacterium
AACTCCCCGGGGCAAGGGAAGACTGGAACGGAGAATAAGGGACGTTTCCGGGTGCATATGAGAGAGAACCCAAGCTTTCGAAGCCCGGCTTGCGGCGGGTTTACCCTGATAGAAATTCTTGTTGCGCTTTTTGTTATGCTTATAGGTATATCAAGCGCCTTTGCGCTTTTTGCCGCCGCAGCCGCCATGCATAAGCGCGCCTCAGACCAGTTCAACGCCGCGGTGCTGGCGGAAAGTATTTTTTCCGAGATAGAATCAAGACTCACCACCGGCGTGAAGCTGAGCCAGCTTGAGCGCTCTGGCGCCACCTTCCCCGGTTTTGAAAACTACAAGTACGATGTTAGACTTGTATCCTTCGACGATGACGAGGAGGAGATATACGTCCGGCTTACCATCTATTATCTGCAACGGGGCAGGGCGCGCCCACAGGAGTTTGAGACAGTAATTATCCGCCACCTGCCATTTAAGGGCCGCGATCCTTACAGCGGTGGCGACTGAGCTGAGCAGCCTTCTTCGCACTTGTCTTCCTTGACAAGATGGGCGCCCCGCTGTATATTAGGCTTGGCCCACGCTGCACGCCGACCGGAAAGGAGAAAGGTTGGCGCAGGCAGAGACGAATCAGAACTTGAGCTTACGGTTAAGGTTCGCCATACCGGGAATCCGGCTGGGTTGGTTGGGAAAGTGGCTGAAATCGAAAATGTGAAAAAAGTGACACTGCGCTAAGTGTTCGGGCAGGGTCCGGGTCGGGGAAATGTACGCAGGCTGGTTTGAAAGGGTTGTGAGTGGCGACAAAAAGGGAGTTTTTGTCTCCCTTGCGCTCACCGTTTTAACTTTGCTCTGTGCACTTTACTTTGTAGTTCACTCATTGCGCGTGCTTGCCTATAAGCTGCATCTTAGGCGCGTGCGCAACCTTCCCAGGAAAGTGGTAAGCGTCGGCAACATTACGCTTGGCGGGACAGGTAAAACCCCTTTCATTGAGTTTCTTGCACGCCTTCTTCGTAAACGGAAGTTCAGGCCGGTTGTCCTGAGCCGCGGCTACGGGTCCGTAAACAGTGCGCCTTCGGATGAGGCAATGGTGCTTGAGGAAAACCTGCCGAAAGTTCCCCACTACTCCAACCCATGCCGCTACCGGGCTGGGATTGAGGCGATTGAGAAAGACAACCCGGATGTGTTCCTGCTTGATGACGGGTTTCAGCACTGGCAGTTGGCGCGCGACCTTGACATTGTGCTTGTGGATGCGCTCAACCCGTTTGGTTATGGCAGGCTCTTTCCGCGGGGCATGCTTCGCGAGCCGCTGAGAGCTCTGCGGCGCGCGGACGTTTTCGTCGTAACCCACAGCAACCAGGTCACAAAAGAGATTATCGAGAGGCTTAGAGAATTCCTGCAGCGCCTCAACCCTGACGCTTTGCCGGTTCTTACATACCACGATGTACGCGGCCTGAGAAACGCGCGGACTGAAAAGAGGTTCGATACTGACTTCCTGAAGGACAAGAAAGTGCTGGGATTCTGCGGTATCGGCAACCCGCGGGCGTTCCACGGTATTCTTATGCACCTAAAGGCGCAGGTCGCAGACTTTCACGTTTTCCGGGACCACTTCCGCTACGGGCCGCAGATAGTGGAGCTTATGGTCCGCCAGGCAAAGTTGCTGGCCTGTGAGGCTCTTGTTACCACTCAGAAAGATGCTGTTAAGCTTCGGGAGTTCAAGACCGAACTGCCAATCCTGGAAGTCCTAATCGAAATGCAAATAAGTGAAGGCGGCCAGGCGCTCGAAGAGAAGCTTTGCGAAGTGCTGGAGGCCGAGTGAATCCGATAAGAAGCAGGTTTGAATACTTTCTTGCGCGCTGTGCGACCCTGTTTATCGAGGCGCTTCCTGCGGATGTGGCCTGGCTTATGGGCTGCCTCATAGGCAGGCTGACTTACATGCTTGACGTGCGCCACAGAAAGGTGGGCTTGCGGAATCTGCGCAGAGTTTACCCGGAGTTTACCGACGGCCAGATTCGCAGGCGACTCCGTAGCGTCTACGACCATCTCGGCAAAGTCATGGTTGAAATGGTGAGAGCACCGAGAATGTTCATGGAGCGGACGAGAAGAGGCCTTTCGCTCGAAAAGAAGCTCAAGGTCAACAGGTTCCTCACGCTTTGCAATTTCAACAAGGTGCAGGAAATCTGCTCAGAAGGCAGAGGCGTTATTTTTGTGACAGCGCACCTCGGCAACTGGGAACTCGGCGCAGCTGCGATGGCGCTTATCGGGCTGCCTCTCTATGTCGTGGTGAGGACAATGGACAACCCGCTTCTTGACCGCTACGTTACAAGACTTCGCGAGGACTGGGGCCAGAGGATATTGAGAAAACACGGCTCCATGCGCGAGGCACTCTCGCTTCTTAAGTCAGGCCGAAGGCTTGGTATTGTAGTTGACCAGAACACGCCTGTGGATAACGTTTTTGTTGATTTCCTTGGCGAAAAAGCCGCTGTTACTCGCGGAGTCGCTGCGCTTGCCCTCAAGAGCGACTCTGTCATATTTCCAGGCTATGCATACCGGGCCAATAACTCGCCGCACCACGTGGTAGTCGTGGGCGACCCGATTGAGGTTCCTAAAGAAGGTGACCGCGAAGAAAAGATTTTCAAGATTACACAGCAATACACAAAGGCAATAGAGGGCTGGATAAAGAAATACCCCGAGCAATGGCTGTGGATTCATAACAGGTGGAAGACCCGGCCACCACAGGACAGGTAGTAGCCCGGTTGGGAGTCGAAGTGTGCGAGGTGCGGATAAAGTCGCAGAGTACTGATCGAAAGGAGCCACAGTTTGAGTGAGAGTTTGCTCCGGCTTATCGAGACAATGGGAAACCCCAGAATCCTTGTTGTTGGTGAGCTCATACTTGACAGATATGTCTGGGGTGAGGTAGGGAGAGTATCACCTGAAGCGCCGATTCCTGTGCTTCGTGTCACTTCAAGCGAGGAGAGGCTCGGCGGTGCAGGCTGTGTGATAAATAACCTTGTAACCCTCGGCGGGCGGGTCGCGTGCTGCTCTGTCCTTGGCGACGACCCTGGCGGCCAGGCAATGGCCGAGAAACTTGAAAGCCTCGCTGTGGAAACTACCGGGCTGCAAGTTGAAACTGGAAGAACAACCATTGTCAAGACACGTATGATTGGGTTTGTCCAGTCCGCCAATCGTGCAACTCAGCACATAATGCGCATGGATGAGGAAAAGGTATGCCCGCCTGGCGAAGAGATGCGCCGCGCACTGATTTCTTACCTTCAAGAGAACGCCGCCGGGTTTGACGCAATTCTGGTTTCAGATTACAATAAGGGGCTGATTGACGCGGAGCTTGTGGCTGCAGTCCTGCAGGGCGCAGGTCCGGCAGTCCCGGTGATAGTTGACCCGCGCGCTGCACAGGACTATTCGCTCTACCGCGGTGTTACAGCCATCACCCCCAACCGCTATGAGGCGGCTGTGGCAAGCGGAATTGAGTGCGGCACGCGTGAAGGCCTGCAAGCTGCTGGCAGAAAGCTTCTGGCCGATCTTGACATAAAGGAAGTGGCTATTACCGTGGATAAGGACGGAATATTTCTCTGCCGCTCGACAGGCGAGTGCAGGTTCTTTCCCGTGCAGGCCCGGAGCGTCTATGATATTACAGGCGCGGGGGATATGGTGCTTTGTGCCTTTGGGATGGGTCTTGGGGCAGGCGCACCTGTTGAGAAGGCCATCGAGCTTGCAAATGTCGCGGCCGGCATTGAGGTAACGAAACTCGGCGCTGCGCCTGTAAGCAGGCACGAGCTGTTCGAGGCGGTCTCAAAAGATATTATCGAGCCCGAGGGAAGGCTTCGGGACCGGGCCGAAATCAGGGCGATAGCCGATGCCCACCGCAGCGCGGGTGAGGTGGTTGTCTTTACAAACGGCTGCTTCGACATCCTTCACCCAGGGCATTTGCAGTATCTGCGGTTTGCGCGAAGACAGGGCGATGTGCTGATTGTCGGCCTTAACTCGGACAGGAGTGTGGAGGCTCTGAAAGGCAGGGAGCGCCCGATATTGCCTGAGAAAGACAGAGCGTCACTTCTCGGCGCTCTTGAGCCCGTAACACATATTGTCCTTTTCGATGAGGAGACACCGAAAGAGCTTGTTGAAGAGGTACGGCCCGACGTTCTTGTAAAAGGCGAAGATTGGCGTGAAAAAGGCGTTGTGGGGCGCGAGTTTGTCGAGTCATACGGCGGGCGCGTTGTCCTTGCCAAACTCCTAAAAGGCCATTCAACCTCAAGCATATTGCAAAAAATTGTGGGTATCAAAAAGAATCAGGTTGTGGACGTATTTGAAGCAATCAGAACGAGGCGGTCAATACGGTCTTATCTGCCCAAGGAGGTCGAGCGAGAGAAGCTCGACCAGGTGCTTGAAGCTGCGCGGCTTGCGCCCTCAGGTGCAAACAGGCAGGCTTGGAGGTTCGTTGTCGTGCGTGACCCCGGCCTCAGAAAGCAGCTTAAGAATATCGCGCGCGGCCAGGAATTTGTGGCACAAGCGCCTGTAGTTATCGCCGCTGTCGCAGAAGACGCCGCAATCACAACAGGCTCCGGCGAGCCGGCGCACAGGATTGATATGGCGATCGCGGTGGACCACATGACGCTGGCTGCACACGCGCTGGGGCTCGGTACATGCTGGATAGGAGCATTCGACCAGCGTGCCGCCGAGAAACTGCTAAAGGTGCCAAAGAGCGCTGAGGTTGTGGTACTTCTCACTCTCGGTTATCCGGAAAAAGAGGGTGTTTTTACAGGCAGGAAGCCAATTGAAGAGATTGTCAGTTACGATATGTATTAGTATTGTAGCTTTGCTTGTTGCGGGCGCCGTGGCCCTCGTCGCCCAGGAGAAGCGAGCATGCGCTATCTCCGTGAAGTGTGAGCGGCCGGACGCGCAAGTCTATCTGGACGGTAGGCGGCGGGGCCGTGCGCCACTTGTCATCGGGCCTGTTGAGGCGGGTTTGCACCAGCTTGTGGTGGTTGCGCCGGGAATGGAAGCGTTTGTGCGCACTGTCAGAGTCGAGCCGGGAAAGACAGTGCAGATCAATGCCGTGCTTGTGTCGCTCTCGGGTGGGATTACCGTTAGTACAGACCCGCCTAGCACTGCAGTGCTTATAGATGGGCGGGAGGTTGGGTTTTCGCCTGTGGATATAGAGAGGGTGCCGGCAGGAGTGCACGCAATAGAGGCGGTAAGGCTTGGCTTCGAGACCCGCCGCAAGGAGGTAAAAGTTGAGTATGGAGAAGTGCTTTCCATATTCCTGAGAATGAGAAGGAAAGAGACAAAGTTTTCAATCTACTCGTTTCCTTCAGCTGCGGACGTTTATCTTGACGGTAAGAAGGTTGGCATAACCCCGCTTGAACTCAAGAATGTACCTCCCGGCCGGCACGCGCTGCGGGTGATCAAAGAGGAAGGACTCGCTCATGAGGAGGAAGTTCTGGTTCAACTGGGAAAGGACATAGCGCTTGATATTACCCTTCCTGTTCCCGGTGCGATTATCGAGCTTGACAAGGGCCCGGCAGGCCGGAAACTCTATGTTGATGGCCACCATTTCGACGACATCAAGACCGGTAAGCTCTGCGTGCCGCCGGGCGAGCACACGCTTGCAATCAGGGGCTGGAAAGGTTCGCTTCTCCACCCGCCGTGGAGCCTCAAGCTTGAAAAGGGCCAGACCTACCAGCTTTCCTTTGCGCCCGTTTTCAAGCTTGCGGGGCAGCTCAAGGGCCACCAACGGCCAGTTCTCTCGATTGCATTCGCGCCCGACGGCGGCAAACTCGCATCTGCCTCTAAAGACGGTATTGTCCGGTTCTGGGACGCAAAAAGGCAAAATGAGCTTTTTGCAATAAAGGCTCACCAGCCGGGTGTGCAGGCGCTCGCCTTCGGCCCGGAGGGGAAGCGGGTCTTAACCGGTGGCTGGGACAAGACTGTAAGAATCTGGAACTTTTCCGACGGGAAAAAGCTCGAAGAGTATGAGGTCCGGTCTCCCGTCGTCGCGGTGGCGTGGAGCCCCGATGGGCGCTTCATGGCGGCCGGCTGTACTGACGGCTCGATAACGCTGTGGTCAACCACGGCTCAGGCCGAGAGTTCGAGAACCTTCCGC
This sequence comes from uncultured Planctomycetota bacterium, assembly GCA_964455955.1. Taxonomy (GTDB): domain Bacteria; phylum Planctomycetota; class SKW154; order SKW154; family DAOVDS01; genus CAYWBA01. Next base: position 6,104 of record CAYWBA010000087.1, read on the forward strand.
GGCCACAATGACGCCCTCAGTTCTCTCGAATTCAACCCGGAGGGCAACATGCTTATCTCCGGCGGGACTGATGGCCGTGTGATTATGTGGGATGCATCTGATGGCTCGCACGTTGAGACAATTATCGAGTCAAGCCCGGTCAAGGCGGTCGAGATTTCCTCAGATGGCAGTCTTCTTGCAACTGGCTGTGAAGACGGCCAGATCAGGATTCGCAGCCTGAGCAACCTTGGTTCTGTTCATGTCTTGAGGGCCCAGCCGCACTGGGTGTTAAGCCTCTCCCGTGCCTGGGGCTCTGTATTTGCGGCAGGCGGCGATGCGGAAAGCGTGACGATTCTCGATGCGCGCGCAGGCAAGCTGCTCTCCCTTGAGGAGCTTGAGAGCCCCGCAACCGCACTTGCCGTGAGCAGCACCGGCCGGTACCTTGCAGCAGGCTCAAGCGGCGGCGTGATATACCTCTGGGTTGCTGAGTAGGAGGAGTTGATGGCGGGCAAAGTCAGAGTGGGGGTGCTTGTAAGTGGCGGCGGTACTACCTTGCAGAACTTTTTCGACAAGATTGGCGAGGGGCTTCTGAACGCCGAGGTTGCTCTGGTGATTGCCACAAGCTCCGATGCCTATGCCCTTGAGCGGGCCCGGAAGCACGGCGTGCCTTCGGCCGTGGTCGAGCGCGCAAAGTACAGCTCGACCGAAGAGTTCAGTGACGAGATATTCAAGCTGCTCGATGACCACGATGTGGGCCTTGTCACGCTTGCCGGCTTCCTGAAGTTGATAAGAATCCCCGGGCGCTACAGAGGCCGGGTCATGAACATACATCCCGCGCTTATTCCCTGCTTTTGCGGGAAAGACTTCTACGGCATGCGCGTTCACGCTGCTGTTGTGGAAAGAGGTGTCAAGATAGGCGGCTGCACCGTCCACTTTGCGGATAACATCTTCGACAACGGCCCGATAATAGTCCAGAAGGCAGTGCCGGTTTTTGACACAGACACGCCGGAGGATGTGCAGAAACGGGTCTTCGAGCAAGAGAAGGAAGCCTATCCTGAGGCGATAAACCTTTACGCCGCCGGGCGGCTGAAGATTGACGGCCGCAAGGTAATTATCCTTCCCGCCTGATGCTTACTACGGCGAGGCGCTTCTTGCCGAGTTTGACTATATCGCCTTCTTGCACAGATACTTCCTCATCCGGGTTTGTGATTTTCTTGCTGTTTACAGTTACAGCACCCTCTGTTATTTTCCGTCGCGCTTCAGAATTGCTCTTCACAAATCCCGTCGCGCTGATAAGTTTCACTATCCAGACTTTGCCGTCCTTCAAATCCGACTTGTAAATCACCGCCTCCTGCGCGATTCTGTCGCCAGTAGGTGAGTTTAGTATTGCAGCCCCGTAGTGTCTGTGTAGAACGTCTTCGGCGATATCACGGGAATAGTATCGAGAGACAATATTGTACGCAAGATATTTTCTTTTCACGTGCAGTGGTTCATTCTTCAATGGGTCAATGAGATTCGCAATTTCATCAGTCGGGAAATCTGTCAGAAGAATGAAGTAGTGTTGCATTAGCGTGTCCGGTATGGAGACTATTTTATCAAACATCGTCTTCGGCGGCTCGTCAATCCCAATATAGTTCCCGTAAGACTTGGACATTTTCTGCACGCCGTCTGTGCCTACAAGAAGCGGCATGGTGAGACAAACCTGCTGCCGCTGCCCTTCCTGGCGCTGGAAATCGCGGCCGACGAGAAGATTGTACTTCTGGTCAGTGCCGCCCAGCTCAATATCAGCCCCGACCACCACAGAGTCCCACCCTTGCATTATCGGGTAGATAAGCTCGTGCAGATATATCGGAGTCTTCTCGCTGAAGCGGTTGCTGAAATCGTCGCGCTCCAGCAGCCTTGCGACTGTCATTCTTGAGGCCAGCGAGATTACCTCGAAAAAGTCCATCTTGCGGAACCAGTCGCCGTTTCGCCGCATCTCAAAGAGCTCCGGGTCATTGATATCAAGCACCTTGGCTGCCTGCTCAATGTAGGTGCGGGCGTTTTCATCTATGGCTTCGGGAGTAAGCTGGGGCCGGGTCGAGTCGCGGCCCGAGGGGTCGCCAACAAGCCCTGTGCCATCGCCTATTATTAGCACTGCCTTGTGGCCCAAGTCCTGGAACTGACGGAGCTTCCTCAGGACGACAGTGTGGCCCATGTGAAGGTCCCTGGTTGAGGGGTCCACACCGAGCTTCACGCGGAGCGGTGTATTTGTTTCAATTGCGCGCGCCACGTTTTCTCTTAGTTCTTTCTCGGGAAAAATCTCCTCAGCACCGCGCGATATCAGCTTGAGCTGCTTCTCGAGGTCTTTCTCCATTGCGCCTATTTCCTTGAGTTTTCCTTCACGGGGAATTTCTGGGTGGAACCGTCTTTGAAATGCCGGATTATCCAGCGGGTGCCGTCGGGCTCTTCCACTTCCTCCTCCCAGAAAGGCTGGTCGGCTGTCGCGTCGCGGGAAGTCCTTTTCGCAAGTTCGTCAAGCCGCATCTTGGCGTTTGTCTTTCTTTCGCCGCCAAGTCTGATATAGGCTTCCAGGTGCTCGATAGCCTTCTGAGCGTCCACTATGTGGGTCTGGTAAATCAGCCCGAGCTGGTAGTGCGGGTCGGCGTAGGTCCTGTCGAGCGAGGTGGCCTTGTCTAAATCTTTTATCGCAAGCTCGTATTTCCTCAATGCCTTGTAAGCAAGGCCGCGGCCGTAGTAGGCCTCGACCATCTTTGGATTGAGCTTGGCGGCCTGCCCGAAATCTGTGGCAGCTCTTGTAAAGTCGCTGCTGTTGAGATATACCGTGGCGCGCCGGAACGGAATCATGGCCGCCTTCTCGGGGGGCAGGTCGCGCTGCCTGAAAACTGTGATGGCGGACTCGCGGATTGTGACCGCTTGCGTGAGGTCTGCGAGCGCGGCTGTGACATCGCCCTGCCTCGCGTACACTATGCCGCGCCGCATGAGCGCACGCAGGAAGTCGTAGTCATTGAACTGCTCGGCCGGTGTGAGGTCTTTCTTGAGTTCTATCGCATGCATGTAGCTTTCAAGTGCATCCGAGAGATCACCCGCTGCTTCATGGGTCAAGCCTGTTTCAACATACGCTGAAAGCTTGCCCGGGGCAATGTTTCTCGCTGAGAGCAGGTCCGCGGACGACTTGTCGTACTCCTTGAGTTCGCGATAGCGAATGCCGCGCTTAAGGTAAATATCAAAGAGCTTGTATCCTATAGGCGAGCGCTCTACGGTTCTGCTTAGCTTTGCTATCTGTGGGTCTGCGCTGTCGGTTCCGGAAGCACCGGCCGGAGGAATTGGCTGTGCGTTCGGCGCCTCAGGGCTTGCAGCTATTACCACGACACGCTCGGATGCGAGTTCGGCCGCGTAAACCTCCCCGTTTTCACCTGCCGCAACGGCGACAGGACAGTGCAGCCTCGCCCTGTGAACCGGGCCGCTTGAATCGCCGCGGCGCAGCCCCACCACAGTAGTCACGTTGCCCTGCGGGTCTATTCTGCGTATTGCGTGGTTGTAGGTGTCCGCCACAAATATCACGCCGTCCTTGTCAACGCAGATTCCAGTGGGAGAGTTGAAGGAGACATCAAACCCTTTGCCATCGCGGTGACCCGGGCGATTGCGAATCCCCGCTACGGTGAAGATTTTACCGCCCGCAAGGTCCACCATCTCTACCGTATGGCCGGAGGTGTTAGTAAAGTACACCGCCCCGTTGTGACAGACGATTCCGCCCGCAATTCCAGGGAGTTTGACAGACTCAAGTGACTCGCCGTCCAGGCCTATTCGGTAAAGTGTGCGCGTGGAGTTGTTTACAAGCAGCACTTCTCCTGCCGCGTTAAGGCAAATCGGGGAAATCGCATGGGGGTCGTGTTGCGGGGAACCTTCAAGCTGGCCCTTAATCCCTATCGCCGAGACGGCCCGCGCGGGGACGTCCACTACTCTTACTCTGTCTCTATCAACAAAGTAGAACTTCCCGTCAGTGCTGACGGCGAAGGCGGTGGGTGCGAAGATACCCTGGCTTCCATCAATGATGTCCAGGGCGCCGCCGCCGGACGCCTGGCGTATATTGCTGTAATCGCAGAAAAACACACGCCCGTCGCCGCCAGCCACAATTCCGCTTAAGCCCCGGAATTCATAGGAGTAGCCGATCTTGCGGAGTACCTGGCGGATTGAATGATGGATTGTGCGGACCTGAAGCGACC
>CAYWBA010000088.1:0-10291 GCA_964455955.1 uncultured Planctomycetota bacterium
TTGACCGTGCAGATGAGTTCTATGAAGCCTCAACTCCCCGCTGTGGCGTGGACTTCCTGGTCTACACTCCCGTTGAGTTGCGGAGACTGAGTAAATCAAGACGATTTGTCAGGAATATACTCGCAAAAGGAGAAGTCTTATATGAGAAAAAATCCTCTTGATGAATCGGGAAGATGGTTCCTGCAGGCAAATCATGACCTTGATGATGCCAGATACATGCTCGAAGGGAAGCGCTTTAACGTCGCATGTTTCCTTGCGCAGCAAGCGGCAGAGAAATTCTTAAAGGCGTTTTTGTACGCCAGCCAAGCTGAGGACTTATGGGGTCACTCTGTTGCCGACCTGTGCCAGAAAGCTTCAACTTTTGATAAAGAATTCAGCAAGCATTGCCGGCGCTGGGCGGTACTTGACAAATACTATATTCCTACGAGGTACCCCAATGGCCTCCCGGGAGGGATTCCCTCGGAAGCCTTTGATAAAAATGATGCACAAAGAGCAATTTCAATAACCGAAGATGTCGCCTTAGTTATTAAAAAGAAGTTGGGCAAGTAGAATTCAGGAAAGCCATCTTAGAGGGTTTTTTGAGATTCTTGTTTGAGAATTTTGAGGCGTACAAGAAGGAGGGGCTGAAAGCCTACGCCGGCGGCGACTACCCGCGTGCGCGCTTCGCACTCCTGCGGGCCGCCGAGCTCCTCTTCAAGCTGTCTGAAAAGTCCACGGGCGTCGTTCGCGAGACGCGCATAGAAAACGCGCAGAAACTCCTTGCTCTGGCGAAGAAAATAAAGCACGAGGCGCGGGGGGCTGTGGGCGCCAGCGCGGGCGAGCGGGAAGGTGAGGCGGGCGAGTCGAAGTTCTCAGCATCGCAGAAGCCGGGCGAGTCGTTCGACGATATCGCAGGCCTCGAAGATGTGAAGGAGCAGATTTACGCACGCGTCATATACCCCTTGCAGTTTCCCGAAAAAGCGAAGAAGTACGGCATGGCGCCGGGCGGCGGGGTCCTGCTTTTCGGCCCGCCGGGTACGGGCAAGACGATGATAGCGCGTGCTGTTGCACACGAGGTCAACGCCCCGTTCTATACGGTGAAGCCCTCCGAGATAATGTCGAAATGGGTCGGGGAGGCGGAGCAGAACATCGCCGCGCTTTTCAGGGAGGCGCGGAGCCACCCGCTTTCAGTCATATTCATTGACGAGATAGAGTCGCTTGTCCCGAAGCGCTCAGGTTCGAGTTCTTCGGTAATGCGGCGCGTGGTCCCCCAGATACTGGCCGAGCTTGAAGGTTTTGACGCTCCGAAAGAAAACGCCATGCTCTTTGTTGGGGCCACGAACGAGCCGTGGCTCCTTGACAGCGCGGTCCTGAGGCCGGGGAGGTTCGACGAGCTTATCTATGTTGACCTGCCTGACCTTGAAGCGCGAAAAAAGATACTGCAGCTCAACCTCGAGGGCCGGCCGCTGGGCGGGGACATTGATTATAACAAGCTGGCCGCGGCGCTGGAAGGATATTCCGGCGCTGACATACGCAGTATCTGTGAAACGGTGGCGCAGCAGGCGTTTCTTGACTCTGTTGAAACGGAAGTTGACCGCACGATAACGCAGCAGGACATGGAGAAGGTTATCAAGAAGACGCGCCGTTCAGTTACCTCCGGGCAGCTCAAGAAGTTCGAGAAATATCTCCTGCAGCAGTTATAGCGACAAGGCTTATTGCCCAGCCGCGTCTCGCCTGCCCCGCTTTCTGCCCGTTATGTGCGGGCGCTGTCTGCAGACTCCGGGGCGGTTCGGCCTTAATTTGCTTGACCGTAACGGACTCATGCGGTTATAATTTGGTGGAACGTAATAAATTGCGGCAACTGGAGGTACTTGTGAAACTCGCTGTTCTCGGTTCGACAGGTTCAATCGGGCTGCAGACGCTTGATGTTTGCCGCAGGTTGTCGCCGCGGCCAGAGGTCGTTGTACTTGCAGCCCACAGCAATTGCGAGCTCCTTACGAACCAGGCGAGAGAGTTTGGTGCGAAGTATGTTGTACTTGCCGAGCAGAAGGCCTGGAGGGAAGCTAAGAAGAATCTTACGTATTCGGATGTCCTGCTTGGAGAAGAAGGGCTGCAACAGGCCCTCGCCCATGCGGAGCCGGATGTATCGGTAAACGCGGTCTGGGGCGCTGCAGGGCTGAAATACTCTCTCAGCGCGCTGAGGCACAGCCGCAGGCTTGCGCTGGCAAACAAGGAGAGCCTGGTTGCGGCAGGCCAGCTTGTCATGGGCGAGGCCAGGGAGTGGGGCTGCGAGGTCTTTCCTGTTGACAGCGAGCAGAGCGCGATTTTTCAAGCCATGCACTGCGGCAAGCACAAGGAGGTCCGCCGCGTGATACTCACAGCCTCCGGCGGGCCTTTCCTCGACTGGACCCCGGAGCAGATTGCATCAGCCACGCCTGAAGATGCGCTCAAACACCCGACCTGGGAAATGGGGCGCGGCATAACTGTGGACTCGGCCACGCTTATGAACAAGGCTTTCGAGGTGATTGAAACGCGGTGGCTGTTTGACCTTGACCCTTCGCAGATTGAAGTAGTTATCCATCCCGAGTCCGTCGTGCACTCGATGGTCGAGTTTGTGGACGGGTCCTGCGTAGCACAGCTTAATATCCCCGATATGCGCATACCTATTCAGTACTCGCTGACCTATCCGGAGCGCGTCAGGCTTGACTTGAAACCTCTCGATTTCGCCGAGCTTGGGAGCCTGACCTTTCAAAAACCTGACACCAGGCGGTTTCGCGCCCTTATGCTCGCATGGCAGGTGCTGGAGGCGGGCGGTGCTGCCGGTGCGGTACTCGTAGCGGCGAACCAGCGCACTACGGCGGCTTTTCTCGAAGGCAAGATAGGATTTGACAAGATATGCGATATTTCGACAAAGGTTTTGCACACCCATAACGTGGTAAGCAATCCAACACTCGATGACATACTTGCAGCCCACGACTGGGCAATGGCGGAGGCCGATAGATGGATCTCGCGGGAGTATTAGGTACATTATGTTACGTAATCGAAGTTATTATCGGGGTAGGCCTGATAATATTCGTCCACGAGCTGGGGCATTTTCTCGCCGCAAAGTGGGCTGGCGTGAAGGTCAAGAGGTTTTTCTTCGGCTTTGCGCCAACCATTGCCATAGGCAGGAAAAAGATAAAGCTGCAGTTCTTTGCCGTGAGAATGGGTGAAACACTCTACGGGCTGGGAATGCTTCCCTTCGGCGGATTTGTTGATATGGCGGGCGAGCAGGAGGGAATGTCCAACGACCCGGGCATCCCGGATGAAAGAAAGTTCAACACGAAGACCGCAGGCCAGCGCGCAGTGATATTTGCGGCAGGCGCGGCTATGAACGCAGTATCCGCCGTACTCTTCTTTATCCTCGCCTTTGCAATAGGTGTTTCTTTCGTAAGGCCTATTGTGGGAGATGTTGCAAAAGGCTTGCCTGCCTGGCAGGCCGGTATTGAGCCTGCTGACACGATAGTGGCAGTTGACGGCAAGAAGTACGGGGAATTCTCCGAGATGTATATGGCTATAGCGCTTGCCGACCCCGGTTCAACTTTGGACATTACTGTAAAAAGAGATGGCGAGACATTCAACACCAGGGTTAAGCCTATTCTCGACCCTCAGGGCCGGGGGATGAGCATCGGAATCAGTCCCAGCTACGAGCCTGCGGTGGGCGGCATACAGGAAAGCTCGCCCATGCAGAAAGCGGGGCTCAGGGCCGGTGACAGGATTCTCAGCATTTCGTACACAGACCCGCAGACAGGTGAGCGCCTCACATCAAAGGTCCGCAATCACCTTGACATCAGCAGGATTGTAACGAAAGGGGAATTCATCGGGCAGCCCCTTGTGTTTGAAGTTCAGCGCGCCGAATCCCAGGCCACAGAAAGCGTGACCGTCGTGCCGGAGATTTCCCCCCAAACCCATAAAATCATTGGTGTGAGCCAGTATGCCACGAAGGTAATTGCAATCCGTCGCGCCCCCACGGTTGAGTCGCCGCTCAAAGCCGGCAGTGTTTTCCAAAGCATCGGCGGTGAGAGGTTCTATTCCCTGGAAGCATTGAGCAAAGATTTGTTCACTTTGAAGAGCTTGAAAGTGAAATTGGCGGATGGCTCGGAGTTTGACGTAGAAGGTGCGGCTCTTCGCAAATGGCTTGAGGATGATATTGCGTTGGTCCCGCCTACAGAGGAGCCTGTAATTGGATATGTTCACGCAGGCATGCCTGCAGCCCTGGCGGGTCTGCGGCCGGGTGACAGGGTTGTAGAGGTCGAGGGCCATCCTGTTGAAACGTTCACTGAATTCGCGCTTGCAATAAGGAAGAAACCTGGCGGGCCTGTGCAAATCAAGTGGCTGAGAGAAAAACCCGGAGGCGGGAAACAACTGCATTCGGCAAGCCTCACCCCTGCTCACCAGAGAAAAGGCTACGTCGGAATCATTTACCGGCAGGACAGGTTTATCCTGCGGGAAAGAAGTCTTTTCGGCGCAATAGGCACCGGCTTTAAGCGCACAGTCCTTTGGGGCAAGCGCGTTTTCCTGGTGCTCAAAAGCCTCTTCACCAGGACTGTCAGCGCTCAGAACCTTGCCGGGCCTGTTGGGATATTTACAATTTCCTACGCCGTAACCCAGTACGGGGTCGGCACCCTCCTCTACTTCCTTGCACTAATATCTATTAACCTTGCAATAATTAACATTTTTCCCATCCCCGTGCTGGACGGGGGGCACCTGCTTTTCCTGCTTATTGAAAAGATAAAAGGCTCGCCCGTTGCGCTCAAGACCCAGGTTATTGCGCAATCCGTCGGGCTGGTCCTGCTGTTGAGCCTGGCGGTGTTTGTCACCTATAATGACATTCTCCGGCTCGTTACAGGCTTTTAGTCCGCCTGTTCCTGATGGGGTGCGTGAGAGATGCCGGCTAATACATGCCCCCGCCGTACGGGTCAGCCGGCGGCATGCCTGCGCCCTTCTTCTTTTTCTCCGGCAGGATGGTAATGGATGCATCCGTAGTCAGGAGCATGTTCGCCGCACTGACCGCGTTTATAAGCGCCGTCTTGACCACCTTTGCCGGGTCGCAAATGCCCGCCTTGATGAGGTCCACATATTTCTCAGCTACAACATCGTAGCCCTCAGACCCGCTGGCGGACTTTACCTTGTCCACCACAACATCGCCTCTCGCGCCTGAGTTATCCGCAAGCTGCCACAGCGGCGCCGCAAGTGCCCTGGCAAGTATCCGGGCACCGAGTTGTTCATCACCCTCCAGTTTGAGCTTGGCCACCTCGTCTGCGGCGCGGATAAAGGTCACGCCCCCGCCCGGCACAACCCCGCTTTCAACAGCCGCCCTGGCGGCGTTGAGCGCGTTTTCCACCCGTGCCTTCGAGGTCTTCACCTGGGCCTCGGTTGCGCCTCCCACTGATATGCAGGCCACTCCTCCTGCCAGCTTGGCCAGGCGCTTTTGCAGGTGCTCTTTGTCGTAGTCGGAATCTGTCTGGTCAATCTCGTTCTTGATAAGCCCGACGCGGCCCGCGATATCGGCCTCGGATCCGCCGCCTTCCACTATGGTTGTCTCATCCTTCGTGATAATAACCTTCTTCGCAGTACCAAGCTCGCCAAGCTCAAGAGATTCAAGCTTTATGCCCGTATCCTCAAGTACAGGCCTGGCGCCTGTAAGCACAGCAATATCTATCAGCATGGCCTTGCGCCGGTCACCGTAGGAAGGCGCTTTCACCGCCGCGCACTTCATGTTGCCGCGAAGCTTGTTGACCACAAGCAGCGCAAGCACCTCGCCTTCGACCGATTCGGAAATAACAAGAAAAGGCCTGCCGGAGCGTACCACTTTCTCAAGAAGCGGCAGTATATCCTTGACAGACGAAATCTTCTTCTCGTGCACGAGTATGAGAGGCTCCTCCAGTACGGCCGTCCTTGATTTCTTGTCCGTGACAAAATAGGCCGACTGATACCCCCTGTCAAACTGCATCCCCTCTACCCAGTCGAAAGAGGTATCCAGGCTCTGCCCCTCTTCGACAGTAACAGCCCCCTCCTTGCCGGCTTTGTCCATCGCGGCAGCTACCACTTCGCCCATCCCGGCATCGCCGCCGCTTGCAATAGCGGCAATGCGGGCAATATCCTTGCGGCCCCTGACAGGCTCGGCCATCTTGTCAATAACATCGAGCGCGCAGGCCAGCCCCTTCTCAATCCCGCGCGCCAGGCTCATCGAGTCCGCGCCGGCAGCCACGTTGCGAAGACCTTCGCCGAGGAGCGCACCCGCCACCACGCACGAGGTGGTGCTGCCGTCTCCAGCTTCATCAGCCGTCTTCTGTGCGCACGAGCGCAGTATGTGCAGCCCGAGGTTCTCGTTCTTGTCTTCAAGCTCTATTTCCCTGGCGACCTGTGCGCCATCGCGGGTCACATCGGGGCTGCCGAAAGATTTCTCGACAATGACGTGCCGGCCGCGGGGGCCGTAGGTGGTGCTCACAGCCTCAAGCAGTATATCTGCCCCGGCCTTGATTTTCTCTCGCGCCTCAGGCGAAAACACAAGTAATTTCGGTGACATATAAATCTCCTTAAGATGCTCCCTGCCCCAGAGCCTGGGTGCCCGAGTCGGCCTTGTTTTTCGGGGTACTGTCCATTTCCCTGTTGCATTTCGAGGGGTTGCCTTGCTGCAAGGCTCAGCCTTGCTCGACCACGGCCATTATGTCTTCCTCGCTCAGTATCAGGTATTCCTCGCCATCTACCTTGACCGTGTGGGGCGCGTAAGAAGTGAATATTACCCGGTCTCCCTTCTTCACGCTGAACGGCACCTTCCTGCCTTCCTCAGTCATCCTGCCCTCACCGAGCGATATAATCTTCCCCTCCTGGGGCTTCTCCTTCGCCGAGTCAGGCAGCACTATCCCGCCCTTTGAAATCTTCATCGCCTCAAGCCGTTTGACCAGAATCTTGTCCCTTATCGGCTTTACCTTCATCCCTGCTCCTCCTTTTGATAGTGTGGGGCCCCTGAATCGAAACTGCACAACCGTTAGGCCAGATATAAACGCAAATTAAGTACCATAAGATTAGCATAGTTCCAACTTGTTATGCAAGGAAAAGCTGCGAAACTGTTGTGGCCCGCGCCGGGCGCTTTATCATGCCGATGGCTTGCCCGGGGGTGCCGCCCGGCCCAGAGCCTGGTACAGTATTAGGAAGAGCTCGCCGATGTCTGCTGCCATGACCTTGCTTCGCTTCTCAAGACCCGTGACGATGCCTCTTTGCGAGAGATACAACATCTCGCAACCCTTCAATGCTTTTCGCACGCAGCCAGTCCTTATCAAAGTTTGGGTCTTGCACGATTTGCGCAACCGCTGACAGTGCGCGCAGGTGAAAGTTCCTCTCGTCGGGCGTGCCAATCAATATGAACGCAGCATAAACAGGCGCAGCCTCTTCTGCGAAAAGAATACCAGCCTCACATCTTACCATAACCAGTTCGAACTTGTGGTCGCCATCAATAGTTATGTGTGGAATTGCCAGTCCTGGTCGCAATACTGTTGTCGAATCCTTTTCACGTGCCATAAAGGAGTCAGCTATCTCTTTGGCATCAATATCTAACCTCTTGGCGAGTCTCTCCGCGACGATTGTGAAGAACTTTCCAAGCGTGGTTTGCTCATCCAAATCGATTATTTCACATCTTCTCACTAATTTGCCAAAGCTATCCTCAACTATTTCATCACGCTCTTCCAGAATCTCACGCAGCTCGGAAACCAACGAATCGCCAGCTATCTCTTTGGAAATGATACGCTCAACAACATGCACCAGGGCAGATTTGCGGGTAGCCCTCTTGCGAACGTAAACCTTATGCCATACAATGCTGGCGAGGATGAAGCCGCCCGTCGCAAGAAGGGATACAGTACCCATCTTGTACAGGAAAAACCCGTAACAAATCAGACCGGCTATGGGCAGCCATGGATATAACGGCGAGCGGAATGTCGGCTTATAGTTCAGAATCCTGCTCTCGCGCATGGTGATACATGCCAGGAGCATAAACATAAACAATAGAATCTTCATGGCGGACGCCACTTTTACAAGATTTTCAAGGTCCAGAAAGAGCACGACAACTACCATGAATGCCCCGGTAGATATTATGGAGAAATGTGGTGTCTTGAATCGCTTGTTCACGCTTGAAAAAAGTTGTGGCAAAAGCTGGTCCCGGCTCATCGCCACCGGGAAGCGCGACGAGGACAATATCCCTGCATTAGCCGTGGAGATAAAGGCAAGTATTGCTGCGACCGCCATCACCACGGTGCCGAAAGTCCCGAAGATCTTTTTCCCTGCCGTTGATATGGGGGTAAGTGAATTTGCAAGTTCGTGCCCATCAAGCAGGCCCACGGTCACGAAAACGCCCAATCCATAAATAAGCAGTATGGCGCAAAATGACAGTATCATGCCGAGCGGGATATTTCTTGAAGGGTTCTTTACCTCCTCGGCAACGCTTGTAATCTTTGTCAGCCCGCCGAATGATATAAAGACCATGCCCGCTGCCGCAAACAGTGCATCGGTGCCAAACGGCATAAATGGCGTATACCTGTGAACATCGAGCGACATCGCCCCGCGAACAATATAGACGATTAGCAAGCCGATAAGCACAAGTACAAGAACTATCTGAACCCTGCCGGTGAATTTGACGCTTGCCAGGTTGAGAACTGTAAAGAACACACAAAACCCGATAGCAACGAGCTTAATCTGCCATAGGGCAATGCCTGGTATGAGCAATGTTGCAAATGCGCCGATACCAACCAACGCAAATGCACTTTTGAGACTAAGCGAGAACCAGCTTGCAAACCCGCCTATTGTGCCCGCTACCGAGCCCATGCTTCGCTCGACGAAGAAGTAGCTACCGCCGGCCTTGGGCATAGCGGTTGACAGCTCCGCCTTGGCGAACAACGCAGGTAGGATCAATATGCCCGCCATAATATAGGCCAGGATTACAGCCGGCCCGACAAGGGCGTAAACCAGGCCGGGAAGAACAAATAAGCCGGAACTGATCATCGCCCCTGAGGCAATAGAAAAGACTCCGAGCAAACCAAGCTGTTTCTTTAATTTCACGGCGTCCGTTTAGTTCCTAAACAAGCGTAGATAGTCAGGAGATTAACTGGAAAAGAATATAGCAAAAACAGTTGCCCAAAAGCAAAGAAAAGATATTCCAACCTCTGGAAGGAGTCCATACCTGGCTAATTCAACCAATGCGGCAGAAGGATGAATTTCTATCACGATTTGCTGCTGCCACGCCTCTTCATTCGCCTTCTCTTCGAGAGGAGTACGATATCGCGAAGCTGTTCAATATTTCTCGCCTGCTGCCATCGCTCTTCAAACTCCTCTTCCTGAATAAGATGGGCGATGGACATCAGAGCTTTAAGATGGAAATTGCGTTCATCGCCTGAGCCAATCAGAACGAAAGCTGTATGCACCGGTGCGTGGAGCTCGGAAAAAATCACGCCTGGCCGGCAGCGCACAAGAACAATCTCAAAGACATCCTGGCCCTCCACAACAATGTGGGGGATGGCAAGGCCGGGATGAACTACGGTGCTTGATTCCTTTTCGCGCGCCAGGAACAGCTCGAATATCTCGTCGCTGCTCATAGAGAGCCGGGTAGCAAGAATATCCGCCAACCTGTGAAAAAGCTCCTTGGCCTCAATGCTCTCAGGGATATCAAGCACAGCCGCCTTGAGAATGAGCTCATCGAAGCGGTCAGCCTGAATTTCCTCCCGTTCAAGAGATATCCGGACGAGTTCATCCTCAAGGCCTGTACGCTTGATGTGTTTGGACAGGATGCTTTTCACCATGTAAACGACCGCCGACTCTCGCTCGACCCGCCAGTGGATATACGTCACGTACCAGATACCCGCGACGCCGAGAAACATACCTGTAACCAGCAGGGGAATCAGCCCCATGTCCACAATTAGAAAGGCATAAACGACTATGGCTGCTATGTTGAGCCACGGGTATAACGGGACCTTGAAGGAAGGCCGATAGCCCTGCAGCCGCGCATGGCGCATGACCATCACTGATGCGTTCGCAAGCGCAAACGAGATGAGGAACATCGTGGAGGCCGTCTTCGCCAGGTCCTCAACCGAAAGAAAGGCGATGGTAAAAACCATGAACAAGGCTGTCACAGCAATCGCCGTGTAGGGAGTTCCGAACCGCTGGCTTGTTCTGGCGAAAGCCTTGGGCAGCAACCCGTCACGGCTCATGGCTAATGGCGAACGGGATGCGGAAAGAATCCCCGCGTTGCCGGTTGTCGCATACGCCAGGAATGCCGCAAAGCTGA
>CAYWBA010000089.1:0-9453 GCA_964455955.1 uncultured Planctomycetota bacterium
CACATGCGATGACGCCTGTTCCAGGCGACGCAGGGAGAAGCAGAACCTTCGTGCTGCAGAACCGCCCGTTCACCTTGTGGGGGATTGTGTCCTTGACTATCGGAACGTTAAAAAGATGCTTCTTCGCATCCTGTATGCCCTTTTCAACGCTCAGGGGTACCTCGTTAGCCTTGCCAAAGCCTATGCCTATTGTGCCGCCGAGGTCGCCGACAACCACAAGCGCGCTGAAGGAGAACTTGCGCCCCCCCTTGAGCACCTTGGCCGAACGGCTTATCTTGACCACTGTCTCGAGAAAAGTGGCCGAGTCATCTTCATCAAGGCCAGGGCCTGCCCTTCTCGGTCTCGGTTTTCTTGCCTCTGCCAACTCGACCTCCGCTAAAATTTAAGCCCGCCCTCGCGCGCGCCCTCGGCCAGCTCTCTTACCCTGCCGTGGTACTTGTAGCCCGCACGGTCAAAACAAACCTTTTCTATCCCCAGCTCCTTCGCCTTCTGCGCTATGCGCTTGCCAATCTCGCGCGCAGCCTCCTTGTTAGACCTCTTGGCAAGCTTCTGGCGCATTTCCTTCTCTTGCGTCGAGGCGTGCGTGATAGTGTGCTGCGCCCCGTCATCCACTATCTGCGAGTAAATGTTGCTGTTGCTACTAAAGACGCACAGCCTCGGCACCTCGGCGGTGCCGAATACCCTGTTGCGGACCCTGTAATGCCTGCGCTGCCTGCTCGCCTTCTTCGCCCTGAAGCGGTCCACCTGTTGTACCTCCGCCTGACTTTTACCTGCCGCCGCTTACAAACGTCTTGCCCGCCTTGCGCCTCACTACCTCGTTCTCGTATTTTATGCCCTTGGCGTTGTAAGGCTCCGGCGGCCTCACTCTCCGCACCTCGGATGCAAACTGGCCCACCTTCTGCTTGTCCACCCCGCGAATGCTGATGTTGCGGTTGGTGGGGCAGGTAACTTCAAGCTCCTTCGGAATCTCAAGGTCCACCGGGTGGCAAAAACCCACCTGGAGCGTTAGCGTGCCCTCTATAAGCAGGCATGAGTAACCCACGCCTACCACCACCAGCTTCTTCTCAAACTGCTTCGTTACCCCCTCGACCATGTTCGCAATAAGCGACCGGGTCAGCCCGTGCAGCGCGCGTGCTGTTTTCTGGTCCGTCTTGCGCTCGCATGTTATCTCCCGCTTCTCGGGGTCGAACCTCACCGTTATCTCGCTGCGCACCGGCATCCCTGTCTCGCCCTTGGGGCCCTTCAGATGCACGCGGCCGCCCTTTACGTTCACTTCAACACCGTCAGGCACCGCTATTGGCAATTTGCCTATTCGCGACATCTCAATCTCCGCTCAGCTACCATACTGTGCACAGGTACTCGCCGCCGACCCGCTGCTCCTTGCACTCCCGGTCAGAGAGCACGCCCCTGGAAGTCGAGTATATTCCGACGCCGACCCCTTCAAGAACCTTCTTTATCCCATCAGCCCTGGTGTATTTTCTGCAGCCGGGCTTGCTCACACGCTTGATAGTGTTTATTATCTTCTCGCCGTCAGGGCCGTATTTCAACGTGACCCTGAGCACGCCCTGCTTGCCATCCTCCGTCACCTTGTATTCCGTTATAAACCCCTCGCGCTTCAGCGCGTCGGCAACACCAACCTTCAGCCTCGACGAGGGTATGTCCACCTTCTTGTGGCTGACTGCGTTGGCATTCCTGATTCTCGTAAGCATGTCCGCAACCGGGTCAGTCATCGTCATCCGCGCTTCTCCTCCTCACGCCGGGTTTCCAGACCCGCTATATACTAACTTCAAGCTGTCGCAAATTTTGCGAAACTAACATTATACAAGTGCTACCAACCCTATCAAGTAAAAACTTCCAGATTTTGACTAATGTTCACTCCGTGTCAGCAGTTTTTGCTCCGCGCTCAAATCTCACCGCAGAGTCGCAGAGAGCGCGGAGATAAAAACCTTTCCTTTTTCTTATTTCCGGACCCAAATTAAATTTCTTCTCTTAACCATATCTTTTCTTTCTCTTCTTAAACCTGTAATTATATCTTCTCTTCTTTGTCTTGCTCTGGTGCTGCAAGCACTTTGTCTTGTTGCCGGGTTCAACCCGGTGGCTACGCCACCTCTGCGTCTCCGCGGTGATAAGGGTTCCCGGCCACCGGGGGGCGCAAAGCGTGTAAATACACCCGCGCCCTGAAGGACGCGGCTTGCAATACCTGTCAATGTTAATCTTCCCGCCCACATCGTCCGCAAAACCGTGCCCAACCTGGGATAGAGGGCATCGCCAAACAGGCGACAAATTTTGTCATGGCACGCCTACACCAAAAAGATGTGCCAAATTGAAAATTTTTTTGCTTCGTAACATCATTCTGCCAAACCTCTTACGCAAACGGGCCAAAACCGCAAAAACTTGTGTGGCCTAAAAAGGGCATTCTGGCGCGCTGATTATAGAGGGACGTGATGAAAAAAACGGCCATTTTTACCGCCGAGGCACGGAGACGTGGAGATATTTAGCGGCGTTGCTTGCAATGCGTGTAATAAATAATTTAACCGCAGATAAACGCAGAGAAACGCAGGGAAGCCCCGGGCTTCAGCCCGGGGGTATTTGGAACGAAAGCCGCAGGCTGGTTTCACCGCCGTGAAAACAAAGAAGTTGAAGGTTTAAGGTTAAAGGTAAAAGGTAAGAAAAGAAAAAGAGAGGATTGGCCACAGAGGCACAGAGACACAGAGACACAGAGAAGAAAGTAATTATGGTTTTAAGAGAAGAAAAAGCTGAGAACACGGAGAAAGACAAAGAAGGGAATCTTACTTTGGTTAAGAAAGAAAAGTGTTGTTCTCTGTGCCTCTGTGTCTCTGTGGCAGACTTAGAAGTTGTTGGGGTATAAGATGTTACGTAAATGCGCAGACCTTGGCTTAACGCAACTGCCTTATGAGGCAATGAGTTGCGGCAATTGTGAGTTCACGCTATCCCACACAAACGTAGCGGAGACCCCCGCGAAATCTGTAAACAGATGCCGTAAGTCGTTGGTATATAAGGAACTCTATTTACAGACGGTTTTTGCGGCCGGTTGGCGCAGTTGGGTGGGCTTGCGTCGGTACTTAACGCAACTCCAAAACGCGGAATCGGCTTTCAAAAGGATGATGAGCCTTGCTTATTTGCGAAACTGCTCTAAAAACGTCAAAATTTTTACAAATGCCTTTCCCGTTTTTGGACATCGCGTCTCCGTAACACCCTTTGCTGACAGGGACTTACAAATTCCCCATACCACACGCCTGGAAGTAAAATTTGTAAATTTCGCCCGACTGTGTGGGGGGGTGCGGGCCAAGAAATGCACAAGAGAGATAAAAACTTGCATATTGCCTGGCCAGCCATACAATGGGTATCTCGGTTTACGCTGCCGGGCGGGGGATTGCGCATGAACTGGACGTTTCACGGCGGAGTGAGAGAGGTAACCGGCTCCAAGCACATCCTCGAAGTGGGCAGGGAAAGAGTCCTTTTCGACTGTGGGATGTTCCAGGGAAGGCGGGCCGAATCAACAAGGCGGAACATGCATCTTCCGTTTGAGGCGAACTCGGTGCGCTCCGTAGTCCTTTCGCACGCGCACATTGACCACAGCGGGATACTGCCCGTTCTTGTGCGCGACAGGTTCCGCGGCCCGATATACGCCACGCCCGCCACCTGCGATGTCACTGCCCACATGCTGGCCGACAGCGCCAAGATTCAGGTCGCGGACGCGAAGTATGTCACAAAGAAGCACAAGAAGCACGGGCTGCCGCAGGTGAGGCCGCTTTACGGTATGAGGCAGGCGGAGAGAACGATTGACCTTATGCGGGACAGACCCTACGGCGAGGAGTTTGAGGTTGCGCCGGGTGTGCGTGTTAGGTTCCTTGACGCAGGCCACATACTCGGCTCCGCCGTGACCGTGGTGGAGGCGAGCGAGGATGGCCGCACCGTACGTATAGGGTACGCAGTGGACCTGGGGCGCAAGAACCTGCCTATACTGCGGGACCCGCAGCCCATGGAAGGGCTTGACTTTCTTGTAATCGAGTCAACCTACGGCAGCCGCCTGCATGATAACATACAGAATGCGGCAAAACAGCTCGCGGACGTTATAAACCGCACCTACCGGCGCGGGGGCAAGGTCATAATCCCCGCCTTCGCCCTTGAGCGCACGCAGGAGATAGTTTATATCCTCAACAACCTCTGGAACGAGGGAAGCATTCCCAGCCTGCCTGTTTACGTGGACAGCCCGCTTGCGAAGAACGTTACCGAGGTGTTCCGGCGCCACCCGGAGTGCTTCGACCCGGAAGCGCGCCTGAGGCTCCGGGAAGACAGCGACCTCTTCGGCTATCGCCAGCTTACTTACGTGCGGGATGTACGCGAATCGAAGAAGCTCAATCACTCAACGAGGCCGTGCATAATTATAGCATCCTCGGGCATGTGCGAGGGGGGACGCATCGTGCATCACCTGCGCAATCACATGCAGGACCCTGCCACCTCGATAGTTTTTGTCGGGTTTACAGCGGACCACACTCTTGGGCGAAAGATAGTCGAGCGCCATCCCGTGGTGAGGATATTCGGCGATGAAAAGCCCCTGCGGGCGGAGGTGGTGGTCCTTGACGCGTTCAGCGCGCACGCAGACAGGCGCGACCTGATAGCCTACGCCAAAGGCTCTGGGACGACGCTGAAGGGCGTATTTGTCGTTCACGGCGAGGAGGAGCAATCGCTCTCACTGGCCGAAGCTCTTGGAAATGAGGGGATTCCGGGCGTCAGCGTCCCGCACGCGGGTGAGACCGTGGAGCTCAGGCCGGAGGATTAGCTTTGAAAAATCTTGTTGAACAGGAATACCAACTAACTGTTGCCTCGTGCATGGGCTCAGACTATAATATGCGGACAAGCCCAAGGTGGAGATTCGTTTTCACAGAAGAGCAGGCCTTTGGCAGACACCGGGGAGATAGCAGCGGCATGTTTGTGCACATCGCACGAAGGTCAGGGAGGTGAGGCAATGGACCTTATGGAACAGGTCAAGTTGCGTGCTATGAAGCCGGAGGACCTTGACGCAATTGTCGAGATAGACAAGGCTGTCCTGGGCAGTCCGAGGCCTGAGCACTGGGAGAATATGATATCCGCTGTCGAAAGCCGCACTGGTATTGTACCTCTCATCGCGGAACTGGAGGAGAAAGTAGTAGGCTTTATCATCGGCGAGGCGAGCGGCTGGGAGTACGGCGTGCCTGAAGAGGTCGGCTGGATACATACTCTCGGCGTCAATCCCGAGTACCAGGGCAAGGGGATAGGCGCCACCATGCTGCGCGAGATGCTCACAAACATGAAAAAGGTGGGAGTCTCAGTAGTCTACACCATGGTAAACTGGAAAGATGCGGGGATGCTGCGTTTCTTCGACCGCATGGACTTTGACCGTGGCGACATGCTCAATCTGCAAAAAAAGCTCTAATATGGGGCGAGCAGGCCCTTCTGGCAAGGCATAGTGAAGGAGACGAAGATGGCTGAGGTGCCGAAAGAGATTCAGACCTGGCAGATGGTGCATCCGTGGTCGAAGGACAAGGAAACGGATAAGAAGATACCGGGCAAACTCCAAAAGACAACAGTCCCGGTGCCGGAACTGGCAGAAGGCGATGTACTTGTGGAAATCGCAGGCTGCGGTGTGTGCCACACCGACCTGAGCTATTTCTACTTCGGCGTGCCGACCATAACCAAGCCGCCTCTCGCACTCGGGCACGAGATAAGCGGTACAGTTGTCGCAGGCGACGAGAAGTGGATTGGAAAAGAGGTTATTATCCCGGCTGTCATGCCGTGCAACAACTGCCCGATATGCGAGGCGGGGCGCGGCAACCGCTGCCTTGCGCAGAAGATGCCGGGCAACTCGCTTGGGATTTACGGCGGGTTCTCCAGCCATATCCCGGTTCCCGGGGAGGACCTTTGCGAGGTGAAGGACAGGAAGAACTTCGACCTCTCGCATCTTGCGGTCATCGCCGATGCGGTAACTACGCCCTACCAGGCGGCCCTGCGCGCCGGCCTGAAGGAGGGGGACAATGTCGTGGTAATAGGCATAGGCGGCGGCGTGGGAAGCTACATGGGGCAGGTCGCGAAGGCATTTGGTGCAAGAACAGTTGTTGGGATTGATATTGACGAGGCAAAGCTGAAACGCGCGCTTGACTTCGGGGCGAGCTTCGTGATTAACGCGACTGACAAGGACGCGAAGGCTATAAAAGGCGAGTTCAAATCAATTTGCAAGGAAAACGGCCTGCCGCATAATTTCGGCTGGAAAATATTCGAGGTGACGGGCACGAAGCCGGGCCAGGAGACGGCGCTTGCGCTGCTCTCGTTCATAGGGAAGCTGATTGTTGTCGGCTTCGGGACGACCAAGAACGAGTACATGATTTCCAAGCTCATGGCGTTTGACGCCGAGATGACAGGCACCTGGGGCTGCCTGCCGGAGTACTACCCGCCGGTACTGGAGATGGTGCTTGCTGGCAAAATACAAATTGAGCCGTTTGTCGAGACGCGGCCAATGAGCACGATAGAGCAGGCATTCGAGGAAGCCCACAGCGGTAAGCTCTTAAAGAGAATAGTCCTGGAACCGGACTTTTAGCAAGCGAAAACTGCAGGAAAACAAGGGGGGATGTATGGGAAAACTCGACTGGCTGCCCAGGGAAGGGGAGCTGAAAGACCACCTGTTCGAGGGTAATTACTTCTCCGAAGATGCCCCGGGCGTTATTTACGAGAGGCGCCCGCTTCTGGACGCTGAAGGCAAGCCTGTCGAAGGGCTTTACAGCGCCTGGATAACGCTGAACAACCCGAAGCAGCACAACTCCTACACCACAGAGATGGTGAAGGGCGTGATTACCGGGTTCCGCAACGCCTCCGTAGACAGGGAAGTTGTGGCGGCGGTATTTACCGGCGCAGGCGACAGGGCGTTCTGCACAGGCGGCAATACAAAGGAGTATGCGGAATACTACGCCGGGCGGCCTGAAGAATACGGCGCGTATATGGAGCTGTTCAACGGGATGGTTGATTCAATCCTGATGTGCAAGAAGCCGACCATATGCCGCGTGAACGGGATGCGCGTCGCCGGCGGACAGGAAATCGGCATGGCGTGTGACCTGGCGCTCGCCTCCGACCTGGCGCTCTTCGGGCAGGCAGGCCCGCGCCACGGCTCCGTGCCTGATGGCGGCTCTTCCGACTTTCTGCCCTGGTATCTCTCGATAGAGGATGCCATGTGGCAGTGCGTCTCCTGCGAGATGTGGAGCGCCTACAAGATGGCCCGGCTGCGCCTTATCACCAAGGCAGTTCCGGTACTGAAGGCTGACGGGAAGTTGGTGCGCAACCCGATGGTTGTAACTGACAAATGGCTTGAGGATGGCGAGATAGTTTACGGCGAGTTGAAAAAGGGTAATGAGTACAAGGCTGGCAAGGGAATGGTAAAGAATGGGGAGACAGACCTCTCGCAGCTTGACGCCGAAGTCAACAAGATGGTCTGGCACCTTGCCAACCTGTTCCCTGCCTGCGTTATAAAGTCCATGGATGCGATACGGACCAAGAAGCGGTTCTTCTGGGACCTGCGCAAGAACGACAGCAGGCACTGGCTTGCCGTCAATATGATGAACGAGGCGCTCTTGGGCTTCCACGCGTTCAACACGAAGAAGATGACAGGTGAGGACAAGATAGACTTCATAAAGTACCGCCAGGCTATTGCGCAGGGGCGGGAAATGACACCCGAGGTCTTCTCTGAAGTACTCGGGGAACCGCAGGAATAGTGGTAAACATGAGCAAGTCACGCGGGACTACCTGAAAAAGGCGGTGGTCGGCCAGTCTTATTCGGCGGGTTTGCGGGTGTAGATGGTTTTGTAGAGTTCAGGGTTTTGGCGCATACACTCGGCGCAGTCCTGCATCTGGGGGTCGAACGGTTCCAGGTGCACCTCGAAGCCCAGCTCCTTGTACATCTCGACCATCTCGGAGAGCCGGGGTTCGTCGTAGAGTGTGCGTTTCTCCCAACCTTCGCGAGCAAGATCTTCTTCGCAGCTCATAAAGCACCACTATTTCTTTTTCATCTTCTTTTCGTAAAGCGTCTTTGCGAACAAGGCCGCCCCGAGCGCGCCTGCAATCTGTGTATCCATGTCGGTTGTGAGGGGCTCGACGCCCAGCTCCTTGCAGAGGCGCACGACGACGCCGGGGTTCTTGGCGATTCCACCTGTAATAGCGAATTCCTTTTCCACTCCGATTCTCTCAAGGAGGGTTACAACTCTGTGTGCCATAGCGGAGCAGTATGCCGCAAGCACTCTTTCTTTGGGCCAGCCTTCACGCAGGAGGCCGGAAGCTTCGCTCTTTGCGAAAACGACGCATGTCGAGGATACAGGCGGCGGCTCTTCTTCGACTTTGAGGCTCATTTTACCCACTTCGTTGATATGGACGCCGAGCAGGTCGGCGAAGACTTCCATGCCACGGCCGGTCCCGGCGGCGCACTTGTCGTTCATAAGAAACGCGCCGACCTTGCCTTTTTCATCGCAGTGAATAGCCTTGCAGTCCTGTCCGCCCATATCGAGGATGGTTCGGACGCTGGGGCCGTACATGAAGTTTGCGCCGCGAGCATGGCAGGTGATTTCTGTAATAGCTTTTGTTGCGAAGGGGACGTTCACGCGTCCATAGCCTGTTCCGACCGAAGCGTTAAGCCTGTCAAGGTCGAGGCCGGTGCCTTCGAAAGCCCAGTTTATAGCGTTGTTGGCACTTTCAGGCGAGTCGCTGCCTGTTCTCATATTGGAGTAGGCGTAGAGTTTGCCGTTGACCATTACAACGGCCGGGGTGGAGACGCTGCCCACGTCGACGCCGGCGGTGATTATTTCGCCGTCTTTCCAGTCGAGGTCAGGGTTAGTCCATCGAGACTCAGTCCAGCGCCAGTATTCGGCTCCTTTTTGATACTGAACCATCTCCAGTGTCCTCCGTCTTTTGAAGTTTACTTGTCAGTTGCAACCAGAGCTGCGCCGAGCGCGCCTACGAACTGCGTGTCATCGGGTATAATCAAGTCTGTTTCGAGGTCGTTTTTTAGTGAGTGGACGAACCCGACATTTTTGGCGACGCCGCCGATAAGTGCGATTTTTTCCTCGATGCCCACACGGCGAACCATGGAAGTAATCCGGTCTGCAATGGCGTCGTGGATGGCGCGGGCTATGTCCGCTTTCGGGGTTTTCCTGTGGATGAGGGTTACGACCTCGCTCTCGGCGAAGACGGCGCACTGTGCGTTCATGGAGATGGCCTGGGTGCTTTTCAGCGAGAGCTCCCCGAGCTTTTCAAGCTTGACCTCCAGCGCGCGTGCCATTGCCTCGGTGAATGTTCCGGAACCTGCGGCGCACTTTTCGTTGATGGCGAAGTCCGCGACCTTGCCCCTGTCGTCTATTTTTATCGCGCGTCCTTCTTCGGCGCCGACGTCAATGACAGTTCGCACATCCGGGTAAA
>CAYWBA010000089.1:9463-10223 GCA_964455955.1 uncultured Planctomycetota bacterium
TGGTGAATTCCGCGTGCATCTGCGCCAATCTCGGTTACGATGTCGTTTTTGAATGAAGGCTCATTCTTACCGGTGCCTGTTGATACTACTTTTTCAACCTTGTCGCGAGTCAGGCCGGCTTCCTTGAGCGCGTCATCGTATGTCTGTTCAGAGGTTGCGGCGGTATCCATGCCTGCGGGCACCATAGACTTTGCAAGAACTTTACCATCCTGAAGAATCATGACCCTGACGTTCTTGGCGCCGCAATCTACTCCTGCGGTAATCATACAGGTCCCTCTCTTCGAATTGTGATAATTTTTCTTAGCTTGACCTGTCCCCGGTCTTTATACCATCTACCCGGAAGAAGGCGAGGGAAACGCAAGGGATTCAGTTAAAACAAAAACTGTCTGGAGATACGATGTGGGGCAGAGCGGAAAACATTCCTTGCAGTTGTTGCACTCCTTAGAGGCTATTTCCGGAATGAAGCTTATCTCCTTCTTTATTCCTCTGCCAACAAATCCAACAGCGTTCTTCTTCTTCACCTCGGCACAGTATCTGACACATAGCCCGCAATGAATGCAAAATGAGGCCTCTTTTTCGAAACGGTCTTTGTCCGCGCCATACTCCCTCGCCAAATCCTGTAATTGTGGGGAATCCGGGGCATGAGCCAGCAGCAGTTCCAGGAGGGTTTTGCGAATTCTATCTACTTTCTCAGACCTGGTTCTGACGACCAGATTGTCTTCTACCTGGTAGACGCAGGAAGCAACGAGTCTTGTCGAAC
>CAYWBA010000090.1:0-10219 GCA_964455955.1 uncultured Planctomycetota bacterium
TTTTCTCGTGAAGACCATCTGCTGCTGCGTCATATGCCCGTTTTGCGGCGGCGTCATGAAGAATTCGGTAGGCCTGCGTGGCTCGTGGCCCCAGAGAAGTGAGTTTTTCTCTCAGGAAACCACCAGCTTCTACGAAGATATTTTTCGACACCTGCACAATCTTGCCAGAGGACTTTTGAAGAAGATTATCGTAGGCTACTATGACATCGTCCCAAAGCCTTTGCTGTATCAATGCATCCACTTTTTCAAGCTCTTTGGACAGGTCAATTTGGTTGGCAATCCTCAAGCAGTTTTCACAGCCTGGCGCATCATTCTCCTGAGGAAATGCTACATCAGCGCCTGCAAGAAGAGAAACAGCCAGTATTATGATTGCGCAGCGAGGAGCTGTGTTTTTGAGCGCGTGTTTCACTACAGAAGTTTCCTGAGTTTTCGACCTATCCATTCAGCCGCAAGCAAGGCAACAAACAGAACCATGACCCACGACCTGTCCCAGAGAGTGTCTTCACTAATCTGCGTGTCTATTGTTTCAAGTATGGTCTCAATGGTGTCAGGCACTTTTCCCATGTCGTAGACCTCGAAATAACCGCCATCCGAAATCTTCGCCATAAGCATGAGAAGTTCCTTGTTCATCCGGGGATCCTTGCGCTCAAGCACGGGGACCTCCACATTGAACGTGGCGAATGCAAGACCCGCTTCCGGGTCGTCCGCTTCCGTACCTATCCAGAGCTTGTGCCAGCCGAGATGCTTTGCAGATATTGAGCCGGTGTATGTGCCGGGATTTGTGGGACTGAGAGTCAGTTCTTCGGTTCGGACGTGGCCATCCGGCGTCCGCAGCCTAACCGGCTGCTTCTCAAGCGTCTGGGGCCTGAAATCCCTGTCAAGAACACGCGCTGTTATGTTAACCTGTTCGTTTAGCAAGTAGTTGGCCTTGCCGGTTGAAATCATGTGATGTTTGGTTTTGCCAAGCAGAATCCTTGTTGAGAGGAAGCGGATGGCTTGCGACCAGAAGCGGTAAAAGTAGATATCGCCGACCCCGGCCCTCCAGCGCCATGTGGAGTCGATCCCAACATACATGCTGTCACCACCGCCCGTGTTCATGTAGACTATCAAGGGCCTGCGCTTGCCCTTCTCGTTCTTGTCACGCGGGTGGACGGAAAGCACGATTCCGCCAGGTTTGGGTTTCCTGGCGGGATAATACCAGTAGAGGCCGGGCAGCGAGTTTGCCTCGCGGTGGTCGTTGTCCTCCCAAAGCTCGATGTTGGCCTGCTTGTCGGAAGTAAGCCTCATAACGGAGTGCTCCTTGCCTTCCGGTGTAAGCAGCGGGTGGAAGGTTGTTGTCTTGGGTTCGCTCCAGCGCCAGACTTCGCCCGGCCCGAGCCGTTCAGTGATTACCGGCACAAGGTCTGCAAGGGGCGTGTCGCGGTAAGATTCGGGCGAGAAGTTTTCACCAGCCATGAAAAGCACGCCCCCGCGCATTTTTCGTGCAAACTCTTTTATCCAGCCCATCTGCTCGGTCGTGATGGGATGGCGCGGGTGGGAGGGGTCCACATCACCAAGTATTATAACATGATAGTTCTCGAAAAACTCAGTCTTGGTGACAGGGAAATGCTCCAGCGGCGGCACACCCGGCGAAGACTCCTGGGGAAAACCTTCATCCGCAGACTGCAGCAGGCACTGTACTTTCATGGTCTCGTCGCGGACAAGCGCGTTCTTGAGATACCTGTACTCCCAGCGCGGATAGCAGTCAATATAGAGCACCTTTATCTTTTCGTCAACTACCCTGAGCTGATGCGTGAGCTTGTTATTTTCCTTGAACTGCTCTCCAGGCATGAGCTTGAGTTCCAAGACGACTTCAAATTCGCCCTGTTCCTGTGGCTTGTAGCTGAGTGTCTCGCGCTGAAGCTCGTTGTGGCCTTTGAGCGTAATCTCCTTTGTCTGTTTGACCTCGTCACCGAAGCGCAGTGTCGCACTGACTTTTTCGCGCTCGTACCCGCGGCTGCGAATTGTCAGGTTGAAGTTCACCCTGTCGTTGACAAGGACTACGTCGCGCGCTTCCAGGTTCACAAGGGCAATGTCTTTCGGCTCCTCGGGGTTGCCAACGCCAACGGTAAAGATAGGCACCCCTTTAAGCGCGGCAGTTTCCGCGACTTTTTCAGGTCTAAGCATACCGCGGTTATTGCGCCCGTCGCTGATAATCACAACGCCGGCAATGCGCTGGCCTTTGAGGAAGTTAAGCGCATCATTAAGGGAGTCGCCTAACTTTGTTTCGTTACCGTTCGCTTCAAGCCCCTCAAACGGGTCAGGCGGGCTCGCTACGTCAGACCCGCCCACGGCGACCTGAAAGGGGCCGCCCTTTTTACCCTCACCGAAAAGCCGGATTCCGCTTGAGAATGTGAAAACCTTGGTAGAATTCTTTTCAAGCAGCCGGTTTATCAGGTCAACGTCTTCCCTGGCCAGCATAGATTTGACAATACTGAGCCGGCTCACCTCCGTGACACTGGCTTCGGGCACGTCTATGGCACGGCTAATCGCTTCAATCTCCTCTTCACTCTGGTAGACATCATTGAAGCCCATTGAGAGAGACTCGTCAATAAGGACAATTACGTAAGCTTCACGCACCTCGCTGACCTCGGTGGAAATCACCGGCTCGAAAAACACAAAGAGTGCGACAACCACAATCAAGACCCGCAATGTCGCGAGCAGCACCTTGGCCACGGGTCCGGCAACGCCAGTCTCTTTCCTGTAAATGAGCCACGTGGCGGCAACTATGCCCAGGACTATAAGCACAACTATCCACTCTTGGGGCATGTTGAGCCACTTGAACCTCGTGACCTTCGACAAACCAGTCGATTTGATCTGTGCAAGCAGGGCAAACATTTCAAGCATCATGCATTCTCCACTGTTAACGGTCTATCTTTCGTGCTTGCTGAAACGCTGGGCAAGCAGGCTCTCAAGAGCCAGCAGAATAAGAACTGCGGCAAGGAAGTACTTCCAGAACTCGCGCCCGCCAGCTTCCTTTGATGTCTTGCCTATGTCACGCTTAATATCGCTGTAATGGGTGATAGTCGGTTTGGGCTCAAGGCCGGGCATGGCAGACCGTAGCTCAGGTTGAACAAGCTTGGTCATATCGCTTTCGTCCCTGGTATCAACATTGACGGCGAATTTCTCAACCCGCTCGCCCGGGACGTTCTGCTCGCCGGTAAACACAACGCGGTAGATGCCTGAAACATCGGTCTTTTCATGAGTGAGCACGAAGCGCGCATCACCTTCATCATCCTCTGTATTCTCAGCTTCAGGGTCCGGACCCGCCATTTTCTCAAGATGCACTGGGAATGACTCGCCGGTCGGGGGCATAATATAGACCTCACTTGCCCATTCGGGTGTGGTCAGTACCCGCTGGTATACCTCGCCAACCATGTAGTTGTCCGTGCTGGTGGACTGGCCCAGGTAGGAAAGGCTTTCACTTAGAAATATCGGGAAGAACTGGTACTTGTTCCAGTTATTCCACTCGTCATAGGCGCTTGTAGTCACAAGGACCAGCTTGCCGCGGCCGAACTTCTTCTCTACGATAGCGGGTGTGTTGTTCCCGTCAGAGTAAGTAGCAATCACGAAAGTGTCTTCTGCTCTTTCGGGCAGTTCATTGTCATAGTACAGGAAAGCCATGGGGTTTCGCAACGCAAGTGGCCAGTTCTGAAAGAAGGAGACAGTAGGATGGTCGAACGACTCAATCTTCAGTGCGATGTCGGTCATGCACTCTGGGTCGCCCACAACATCTTTCAGCCGCACGGGAAGAGGCCCATTGCCTTCCCGGAAAAGAATCAGGTTATAGCGCTCAGGAATCACCATATCGCCGAGAAACATAAGCACAGAGCCGCCTTCCTCGACATATCGTGAAAGGGCTTCCTCAGCCTCAGGCGTCAGGTCGCTCAGATTCGCAAGCAAAACCACGTCGAAGGCTCCCAGCCGCCCGGACGAGGCGCTTTGAATCATAGTCTCAAATTCCATGTGGGTCTTGAATGTGCCGGTAAACGGCGTAGTCTTGCGCCGGTCCTCCTCGGAAAACCCGGCCTCAAAGAACGCCCTGAGATAGTCTGTCTCGCTTTCCCAGGCGCTCGAGGAGGGCCTGCCGTCAACAACAAGCACTTTGACCTCTTCTCGCACCTTGATGGCCAGATAGGCCTCATTGTCTGCATCAAGCGGGTCGGTTTTTGCGCTCACCTGCACGTGATGGAAACCACGGTCCTTAAACTGGTATGTAAAGGAAACTTTCTTGGGATCACCGGGCTGAAGCTGAATTGTCACGCTCCTCTGCGGAAGGTCGTCCACCATAAGCGAGATGACAACATCGGAGAACTCGCGTTTGGAGAAGTTCTTGATAGTCGCCTCGAACCTCACCGGCATTTCCGTACCTATAAGGGCGTGGTCGCAGTACAGGTCAATTATCGCAAAATTCGGGGCTTCGGTCTCACCGACATCCAGAACCTGCAACTCAGCCTTGCGCCTCTTGAAGGCGTGTGAAAGCCTTTCAAGATGTTTGTTGTTCAGGATGTCCTGCTCAGCCCAGCTGTTGTACTGGCAGTCGCTTATGATGAAGACAGTTTTTTCCTCCTTTGCCTGCGCCCCCGGCGGGACAGACTCGAACTTGTCGAGAATTTCTATAACCTTATCGAGAGTCTTGGGCGCGTTGGTGGTCTTGTAGGAGAGCCTTATCTCATTTATGTCTGCAAGCACAGCCTTGACATCCTTGCTGCCAGCCATAGTCACAGGCGTTTCGTAAAGGGGCTCAGGAGAACTGTTCATCTTAATAACCACTACCTTGTCACCATTTTCGAGCTTTTCGACAAAAGACCTGGCCGCCTTCACAGCCCGCTCCAGAGAGGTAGTCGGCCCGGTCTTGTAACCCATGGAGTAGGAGTTGTCTACCACGATTATCCAGTTCTTCTTAAGCCTTCCAATAGCGCTGAAAATGCCGGTGCTTTTAATAAGCGGCCGGGCGAGGGCAAAGACAAACAGCAGGACAATCGCCGTGCGGATAATCAGCAAAAGCAGGTTCTCTACCCTCAGGCGGCGGCGGTTCTTCTTGAGCGCCTGGAGCAGGAACTCCATTGCCGCCCAGGTCATGCGCTTGAACTTGCGCCTGTTGAGCAGGTAAATTATTATAGGCACGGAGGCAAGC
Source organism: uncultured Planctomycetota bacterium (assembly GCA_964455955.1). Classification (GTDB taxonomy): domain Bacteria; phylum Planctomycetota; class SKW154; order SKW154; family DAOVDS01; genus CAYWBA01. The sequence goes on from CAYWBA010000090.1 coordinate 5,177, forward strand.
GCGAGCCCCCATAGAAGAGCAGTATTGGCAAATATCATTGAGATGTCCCCCCCGTACCGGCCTTGTTCACACGCGCCCCGCGCATCGCCAGGTACGATGTCAGAGCAACATCAAGCGGCATGCCGGTGTGAAGCTGTATGTAATCAACGCGGTTGTTGCGACAGCCTTTCTTCAACTCGTTCAAGAAGGTATCAAGTTCCTTCAAATAAGCTTTCTTGAGCGCCCTCGGATCTGCAAGAAGCTCAGGGTATTCTTCGAGACCTTCAAAAAGCGTCATGCTTTCAAACGGGAAACTGAGCTCGTACTTGTCGAGTATATGGAAGGCGAGAATATCATGCTTCTTGTGCCGCAGGTGCCGCAGGCCGTAGAGCACATTATCAGCGCTGTCGAAAAAGTCGCTGATTATAATCACCATTCCCTTTCTGGAAATCCGTTCAGCCAGATTGTGCAGTATAAGCCCGATGTTTGTCTTCTTCTTCGGAGCGACCTTGGTCATCTCATGGAGCATCTGCTTGAGCTGAATACCGGTTGACGTAGGCGGCATGAAAAGGTTTATGTCCTGGTCAAACATCGCCATGCCCACTGCATCCTGCTGGTTGAGCATGAGATAAGCAAGCGAGGCGGCCACGTAGCAGGCATAGTCGTACTTGGTGACATCGCTGTCCGACCCGTAATGCATGGACTCGGAAGTGTCCAGCACAACAGTACATCGGAGGTTGGTCTCCTCTTCGTACTGCTTGATATAGTACCGGTCAGACCTGCCCCAGACCTTCCAGTCAATGTGCTTGATATCATCGCCCGGCACGTACTCCCTGTTCTCGGCGAACTCGACCGAGAAGCCGTGGTACGGGCTGCGGTGCAGGCCTGAAATAAATCCTTCAACGATAAGGCGCGCCTTCAAGTCAAGCCGCTTTATCTTACTGAGGGTCTTCGGGTCAAGATACTTGCGGTAGTCTTCCTGTGTCTCAGGCATTATTGCCCCCTGCTATTCAGATGTTAGTACTGGACAACAAGTGCAACCCGCCGCCCTAAGTCTGCGGCACATGTTCGAGCAGGCGATCCGTAATCGTGTCTGTTGTGATGCCTTCCGCTTCAGCGTTAAAGTTGGTTATGAGCCTGTGTCTCAGGACCGGGTGGCTGACCGCGGCCACATCCTCGCAGGATACATAGTGGCGCCCGTAGAGCAGCGCCCTCGCTTTCCCGCCAAGGATAAGGTACTGCGTGGCGCGAGGGCCTGCGCCCCAACTGAGCCATTCCTTCACAAACTCAGGCGCCTCCACCTTTGTCAGGCGCGTCGCCCTCACTATGTTCATAGCGTACTCTATCACGTGGTCAGCAATAGGAACCTTGCGCACTATCTCCTGGATTTTGAGAATATCCTCACCGCTAAGCACCTTCTTAAGCTGGAGGTCCTGGATAGTGGTGGTCAACCTCATTATATCCATCTCTTCTTGGACCGAGGGGTAGTCCACAAAAATATTGAACATGAACCGGTCAAGCTGCGCCTCTGGAAGCGGGTAGGTTCCTTCCTGTTCGATAGGATTCTGCGTCGCCAGCACGAAGAACGGAAGGTCCAGGTCGTGCTTGCGCCCGCCTGCTGTCACCTGGTACTCCTGCATACCTTCCAGCAGAGCAGCCTGCGTCTTCGGAGGGGTGCGGTTAATCTCGTCGGCCAGAATAATATTGGCGAAGATGGGCCCGCTCATAAAGACAAGCTTACGTTCGCCCGTGCTCTTGTCCTGCTGGATGACCTCGGTGCCTGTTATGTCTGAAGGCATGAGGTCAGGCGTAAACTGTATGCGGTTAAACTTCAGGTCAAGGCACATCGCAAGGCTCTTGATAAGAAGCGTCTTCGCGAGGCCGGGCACTCCGACAAGCAGGCAGTGCCCCCTGCAGAAAATCGCAATGAGTAACTCTTCAATCACTTGCCGCATCCCGACAATGTTATTACTCAGCTCCTTCTTTATTGTCTCGTAGGCATCCTGCAGCTTTTTAACCTGTTCCAGGTCGCTCTCGCTCATCTCGGGCGCCAAGTCCTTGCCCGGCTCCACAGCCTTGTCCGCTTTTTCTTCAGCCATTCTTTCCTCCTTGGTACCAAACTCCAGTCAAAATAGATTACTCTTCCCGGTCAGAACACTCACGCAATTCTACCAGGTTCGCGCTCAAACGTCAAACCAATTACTGTTTGTAGCTTATACGCGCCCCGGTGAAATTCTGTTTGAACACGCGGCGGAAACTTTCAGCAAATTTAAGGCCATGCATCGACTCAGAGCCTGTGCACAACCACGGGGTCGCCGCGCGACGCATGAAGAGAGGCTTGCGCAGAGCCGCCCGGAACGCTAATCTCCAGCCTGCCGGAAGAACCCAGCAGGCACATAGGCCCTCCTGCAGGTGCCTCAGCGTAGGTGCGCGATAGACCCTTGATTTGCACAGAACCTATGGTAAGCAAAAACTGCGAACTCTTGACACCCTGGAAAACCTGTGCAAGGTGGGCCCTCTCGATATTTGTCACAAGGTTGCCAAACCTGTCAATATACACCACGGCGCCCTCGACCTGATTATCACTGAGAGCAACCTGCGGCACTTCTATCCGAACCGGGTCTGTCACCTTGGGCCCCAGCCGGGAGGGCCTCACTCCGGTTGCAAGATGTCCGGCAACAGATGCAAATATGTCGCGCCCGTGGAACGTGTTGGAGATACCTTCACTAAAGTACCATTCGCTCGTCACTTCCACAAGTGCCCCTGTCTTGTGCTGGCGATATATCAACTCCAGAACACCGTTGTCGGGTGCGAGAAAGAGCTGCCGCGCCGCCGAAAGGCAAAGTATTCTGCGTTCACTACCCACACCGGGGTCCACAACTATCACATGAATCGTCCCCGGCGGAAACGAGGAACAGGCATCGGCAAGAATCATCGCCGCCGTGAGAATGTCCTGCGCTGGAACCTCGTGCGTAATGTCCACCAGGACTACGTCGCGGCTCCTCGACAGTATCACTCCCTTCATCTGCGCGACGTAACTGTCGGAAGTGCCGAAATCCGTAAGCAGCGTTATGATTTGCTTCTCAGCAGCCACGCCTCACCCCCTTCGGCAGAGATACTATAGCGGCCGAAAGAGGTAGCTGGCAAGAAAAACCTTCGGCAGGAACCCGAAATAAAGGACGAAACATTCTGGACTGGTCCGCCTTGCCGTGCTTGTTGAAGGCATCCCGTTCAACGCGTACTAACGTCTCCGGCCGGCTTCACCTTCTTTGTTTCCGTAGTACCCGCCCTTTGGCACTGCAAGAGGTGGCGTAAAGTCCGCATCGTTTGTAATCAGTATGAGGTCAACACGGCTGGTAGCAGGCTTCTTCGAGGTGAAGTAGAGCTTCATAAGATTGCGCCGCCCGAGAGTTACCTTGAACGCCTTGACCCAGACCCACTCAAAGCCCGCTTTCGTTATCTTCTTCTCGCCAATCTTCTGGTGGTTGACGAAGAGGCCTATCTTCTCCGACGCGCGCTTGGGACGGGAGTAACGCACCCAGACATAGCACGGCATGTTGTAAGGCAGCTTCACGCGCCACCACAGCGAAGCAGTCCTGGAACTCTTGTGCAGGTCGCAGCGGTTGGACAGGTTCTTATCCCCCCTCTGTATCACTGCGAATCCCTCGTGGCAGCAGCACTCGCCCTCAATCCAGAGCCTGAATTTCGGCCCCGCACTGGCCAGCCAGCCGAGTTCCTTTTCTATCTCAAGCTTCTTCAACTCCTGAATCTTCGCGCCTGACCGTACAACCACGCCCTGTCTTTCAGATACTACTTTCTCCTGCTTCTTCTCTTTCCCGTATCGCAGGAGCACACTGCCCCTTACCGCGATAAGGCGCGTCTCCTTCGACCTCTGCCGAATGCAGGCATCCGAACCTCTCGCAAAAACCCGCACCGCGCCACAGTCCACGCTCAACGGCCTGTAACGGGAGCTGGCCAGCACTTCGCCCTTCTGGAGCTCAAGCTCATTGAACGACTTGAACATCAAAGAAGTGCCGCGGTCCAGAACCGCGGTTCCGCAAACTGTAAGGCAGAGCACGCTGGAATCCCGGCTTCCTGTCTTTATTGAATCGCCTGCGAAAAGAATTTCCTCCCCGCCGGCTTTCGCCCAGTCCTCAGTGTCTTTGCGTTTCAGTTGCACCTGCCCCCGCACATGCATAAGCTTTGCCACGCCTCTTCGCTGCGACGGCTTGCCAACCTCCTCGGTCGCAGGGTCGAACTTCGGGAAGTCCTCAAATGGTACAGGTGTAATCTCTTCCGATTCCTCCGCAACGCGTACCGGTGGCTCTGTACCCTCCCGTCGGCCGGGCGCAGGCTCAGCCTGCTTGTCTGTAGTGTCCTGCGGCGGCGCAGTGTCCTCTGGCTGCGATACCTGCTGCGCCGGTTCTTGCACAGGCGGGGTAAGGGGAAGTCCCACCTCGCCTGCGTCGCGAGCACTCTCGGGAGCCTTGGCCTGTGGAAACTTCAGCACACCTTCCCTAATACCGCGGTACCGGCTGTCCTGGGTGGCAAGAATATAGATAATTGCCACAAGAAAAATCGCCGCCGTGCTGAGCGCAGCTATCAGCGGCGCCCTGCTCGCAAGCTTGCCCCGCGACTGGTACTGCACAGCCCGCCTCCGATGCTGAATCTTGTTCAAGCACCGGTCCCTGAACTGCTTGTCACGCCGTACCCTGCTGCTTACCCTGTCCGCCTCGCGGAGTGTCTCGATAACACGCACGTACTCCGCAACCTCAGCAGAACACCGCCCGCAGGATGTTAAGTGCGCCTCCACGCGGGCGCGCACCCGTGAATCAGCCTCGCCCAGCGCGTACTCCACAAGCTCATCTTTGTAACGTTCGCAAGACATACTCTCTTTCTATCTCCTCTCCACCACGTTTAATCCTTTCATACGCCTTTTGTTAGCACAGAAAAATTTTTTATCTCAATTTTTTTCGCAGCCTCTTGAGCGCCTCGCACATCCTCACCCGAAGCCTCCCTACAGGGTCACCCGTAACAGCGGAAATCTCGGAGTAGGAAAGGCTT
>CAYWBA010000091.1:0-5171 GCA_964455955.1 uncultured Planctomycetota bacterium
GTCAAGAGTTGGTCTTGGTACGTGCGGGCAAGTTTACAATGGGCTCAAATTCTGGTGAGCTGGATGAAAAGCCCACATATAATGTATACCTGGATTCCTACTACATAGACAAGCATGAAGTAACATGGAGCTTGTATAAGAAATTCTGCAAAGCTACAGGGCGTCCGCTCCCTGCAGAGCCCGCTTGGGGTGTTCAAGACAATCATCCCGTTGTCAATGTTAGCTGGCATGATGCAAAAGCCTACTGTGACTGGACAGGTCTGTCGCTTCCTACAGAGGCACAATGGGAAAAAGCGGCGCGAGGTTCATGGGGGAGCAAGTATCCGTGGGGAGATACCCAGCCCAAGTCAGACATATGTAACTACAATAACAACTTAGGCAAGACAATTGCGGTTGGAAAATATGATGCCGGTTTGTCGCCACTCGGTTGCCACGATATGGCGGGGAATGTCTGGGAGTGGTGCGCTGACTGGTATGATGCGGAATACTATGCAAACAGTCTCGGTAAGAACCCCACCGGCCCAACAACCGGCAAATACCGTGTTCTGCGAGGTGGTGGATGGTCAAGCGGTTCTGCTGAGATACGCTGTTCTGTTAGATGTCCGGCTGGTCCTTCCGGCAAGATGAAGACTATTGGTTTCCGCTGTGCCAGAACCATCGATTAAGCTATCTGTAGATAGACTTACTTCTTCACAGAGGTTATAATCTTAATCACATCTTTTTCGGTAAGAGTCAGAGAAACTCGGGCATGAGGATATTCTATGCTTGTTACTATTATTTCACCCTTCCAGGGCATTTGTACTTTCGCCAGTAAAGAGCTGATATCAAAACTGCATACTCCATTTAGGCCGGTAGATTTATAATCCCATATGAACGTACCGTCCAGTAAAAATTTGAGCCCAATCTTGTTCACTGGCTTATATCTTGTTGTTTTCTCCTTTGTTTGCCTCTTTTTAGTATAAGGATCACCTAACAGCTCACGCTTGTCAAACTTCTCTATAACATACTTAGTTTGTAGAAAGTTATCACCAGCATAGTCCCACCTGCCACATACATTGCAGGGACTTCCTGTATGTGTAGGAACACCAGCAATTGCATGACTTTTAGCCCTGTTGTGTGCCAGACTATAGTTTACTATCGGATCCCATATTCCCTTAAGAACTAAAATGTGTAGTAAATAGAATGATAAAGATAGATGACTCCCCGCAGCAACAGTAACAGTTGTCTGCTGGTGACATTCTCTATAGGTATCCATAACTTCATAATGTTCAACTACTTTCGCCTCTGCTCGTATTGACAGCATTGGATTCTCTGCTGTCGGTTTTTCCACAATAGCTAGGCGAAGGTCACTTAAATCTAAAGTTTCTGACACTTTCTCCTTCTTAGTTTCTGTCTCAACAAGCTTCGGAGATAATTTCACTCTGTGAGTATATGTGACTCTGCAGCCCGTTAGTACAGCAGTTACAGGTAAGCAGGCAGCAAGTAGAATAATACTAACGATAGACCCAAATCCTATGCTAAATTTACTTTTTGTAGTTGGTATCATATCAATAACACCAAAAAAGTTCACCGCTGTGTAGAAGTAAGTATCTTGATTATCTGTTTCTCTGTAAGAGAGAGTACCACCCGCGCAGAAGGATACTTAGTGGCCTCAATTATAACTTTACCTGTCCAGGGTCTCTTCAGCCGGGTCAGTAGAGAAATCATGTCGAATGAGCATACTCCACTTTTATCGGTAATTCCCTGAGTGTTTACTTTTGTGTCTTCCAGAAAACACCGAAGGACTAATATGACTACCGGTTTATGCTGTGCTGTTCTTTCATCTGTTTTCCTCGTCTTTGTGAAACTCTCACCCAGTTCCTCTCTTTTATCAAACTTGGCTATCTTTTGTTTCCATAATATATTTTTCGTGAAGCCACATGTGCTGCATTTACTGCCATATCTAATATCATCCCATTCGTGGTGAGAATTACCAACTATAGCATGAGCCTTCGCGACCATATGGCACCCAATATATGGAATTAACGGAATCCATAAAGGCCCCAATCCTGGCAGACCAATTGTATGCGTAAATATGGCGCCGAATAGACCATATTTCCACTTAACAGTCACACTCGTCACCTGCTGGCGTTTCTTATAGATATCTGTAATTGTATAATGCTCAATTACTGGTGCCTCTGCACGGACTGCCAGTATTGGACTCTCTGCTCTTGGCTTCTCCACGATCACTATGCGAACTTCACTGAGATCCAAGGTTTCTGATACCTTCTTTTTGTCTGTTTTGACAAGTTTTGGTGGCATATCAACTCTGTGAACGTACGTCGCGCTACACCCGGCTGAATGCCAATAAAGAGGACGCTGGCAAAGGCAAGGCCATAGCGAATAAGACTACAAAGTTCTTTACAGGTACTTTTCATTGAATTTATACTAACAGGGACATTTCAAATACTCACATATATTCTTCACTTCTGAGTGATTATGTCAAGTCAGTTTCACTTCCTCACGCATTCCCAAGTAACGATTGATGTCAAGCCCCAGCCCGTGCATTGCACTTTTTCTGTCACTTTTGAAAAGTTTTTTGATTTTCTTGCTCACATCTCGTATCATATCCCGTCTATTGTATAGCAGCGTGATACTCTATACCCGGTTTTGCGGAGGAAACGCAGGTAGGCTGGCCCGGTGGGTCTTAGGAAAACTTGAAAAAACCTTAAAGTTAGAGATTCTACGGCCTGCCTGCCTGCTTGAATAAATCGAAACTGTAACTCGTTACAAGTTAACATGTTAGGCGAAACAGGCCCCGCCTGACAATTTTAACGTACTGCGCGGCAAGGAGTTGCGAGAGTTTACAAATCGGCTTCCAGGTATTTTTGGCTTGCGGTATTAGGAGATGATGCATTTTCCTGCTAACTATTTGCGTGACAAGCGGTTAGGTAAACCGGTTGCACGCGTTAGTGAACGCAAGTCATCCTGGATGCAATATAAATTTGTAAATTCTGAACGTTTGTGCACGAGAAGCTGAAAAGGATGGAGGAGTGGAACATGAAGAGGCTGTTGATAGTCTTGTTGGCTGTAATGATTTGTGCTGTTCCACTCGCGTTCACGTCATACGCGCAGGATTGGGATGATGACGACGAAGACCAGGGGATGACGGACGAGGAGTTCCGCGAGTTCATCATGGGGCTAATCGAGCAGATTATCGAGCAGGCGAAGTCGGAAGGACCCAACATAGACAGCTCAAGCAGCCCGCAGATAGTAAACCTGATACTCAGGAGGCTCCAGCTGCAGAAGGTGACGATTCACTTCGACGACACGCCGTTTATGGACTGCCTCGACTTCATACGCGACATAACCGGCCTGAACATCGTCTGCTCGCCTACGGTGCGGCAGATTATCGAGGATGGAGATATAAAAATCAGCCTGCGGCTCCGCGATATTCGCCTGAAGAACGCATTAGCGCTGATGCTTGAATGCAGCGACGAGATAACCTACGGCGTCAAGTACGATGTGCTCTACATTGGAACAAGAGAAGACTGGTCACACGCGAAGTACCTGTTTATCTACAGCATTCACGAGATAATATACCGCCCGCCTAACTTCAAGGCTCCTGATATAGGGCTTAGTGACATGCTTGGGACTAAGAGGTAGGAACAGGCTTGCAGCTACTCGCCTGGCTTGTGCTTGCGCTCCATGCTTCGCCACTCCCTGGAGCGAAGAGCGAAGATTATGTCAGAAGGAGTAACTTCCACGCCGACAAGGCCGCTGTCTTCGAGTATCTCGTTTATCTGCCTGCAGAACTCATTTAGCGGGATGTTTGAGCCTCTCTTGCCACGGCGGCCCACGAGATAGAGCATAAGCCTCGGTTCCCCGCGGTCGTTTCCCGGTTCCCTGAGGGGAATGTCAAAGAAGTGGAAATCCATAGAACCGCTGCTCCTGTCTTGCGCGGCGCTGCCAACAAACAATCCTCCACTTCCTCTATCGGCAACAACCCCCCAACTGCTTTAGAAGCTTCTTGCTCTAACTTTACATATCAATAAAGACGCCTTTATTCTCGTCCGCAAGCTGTTTGAGAAACCCTTTCCCTCTCGGCCGAAGGCCGAAGCCTATCGTGTTTATCACAGCCTTGGGGTCACGTTGCTTGTTTCTTCTGCGCACCATTGCGACTATCTCGTCCGTCTCCAGATAACGCCCTACTGTCGGCATTCCGTCAGTAAGAAGGTATATGGTATCGGCATCCTTGTCACTGAGAGCGAACTCAAGCGTATCGGAGATATTGGTCTTCGCCATAGGCTGGAACTTCCTCACAAAGTCTATAGCTATCCTCTTGTTCCACCTGCTGGCAGGCACTATTTTCGACCCCTGTCCCTTCTTGTCCCTCTGCCAGGGCGAGAAATCATCGCTGTAGAAAATAATGTTGAACTTGACATCATTACTAAGCTTCATGATGCAGCGAATCAGCTCTTTCTTGGCAACTTCAATCTTTGTCACTTTCTTCACCGTTCCCTTTTTCGGGTCCGGGTCCGGGTCCGGCGTCGTGCCCTTGCCTTTGCCATTAATTAACTTCCCCTTGCTTATGTACTCCTCGGACATGCTGGATGAGATGTCTATCAGGAAAATCACATTCTTGCTTGTCACAGGCTCTCCGTAGTAGGTGGTGGTGCCTTTGCCCGTGGGCGCGGGCGTGTACTTGCGCGGCGGCTGCGCTAACGGGGCTGTCTTCTCGTTCTTGCCCCACCATTCTTTCCACGCCCCGTGGTCAGTGCCGAAGTCCTTGAGGGTAAGCGCCTTCAGCGCTTCAGCCACGTAGTCACGCGCCGGGGGCTCTTCCGTCTCCAGCCAGTCAATCAACTGCTCTATAGCTGTCCTGTCCTTGGCCCACTTAAGCGCCTCAATCGCCGCGACGCGCACAGGTTCCTCCGGGTCCTTCACCAGCTCCAGGAACTTCTGCACCAGCTCCCCGCTCGACTGCCCGATGAGCACCTCAAGCGTCCTCCACCTTACCTCAGCTTCCTTGGAGTCCAGCCCCTTAATCAAGATGCCGGCAACCTTGCCTATATCAATCTCGCGGTCCAAAAGCATCTCAAGCAGCGCTATGACAACTTCTTTGCGCTTGTCAGTTATTACACTGCAGGCTTCCTTCAAGGCTTCTTCCGAGTCCATAACACACAGCATCT
>CAYWBA010000091.1:5181-10153 GCA_964455955.1 uncultured Planctomycetota bacterium
TGCAGCAAACATCCAGGTCTTTATCCTTAATCGCCTTCCTGAGCCACTTCATCGGAGACTTGTACTTCACCTCAATCATAAGCTCAAGCAGCATGACTCGCACTTTGGCGTATTTTGCGCCCTTGAGATTTGTAAACCCCTCTTTCAGCATGTGGCCAAAGACAGGCTTCTTGCTCATCATGATTATCGCCTTGTTGAAAATCTTGCTGACCAGCTCGTTCGGGTCATCAGCACATCGCAGGAGCGCCGCGGCCGCACCCTTGCTTTCTGCCTTGCCGAGGTAATTGACTATCAGCATCCGCCTTGTCACGCTCTTGTGCTTGCGGAACACCTTGCCGAGGAACTTGGGCCCGGCCGGGTCTTTGTGGTTGGCGAGCAGCCTGACTAACGGGGCTGCCTCTAAATCGTTTTTCGCCTTCAGGTACGACTGTATCAGCGAGGTGACCGCGCCCTGCGCCCTCAACTGCGCGCATAACAGGACAAACGCAAAACAGATAATGATACCTGCAAATAATCTAAGTCTCATTTCCGCCCTCCATCTCATGCCTGAGATGATGATTATACTTCACGCACCTGCCGCGAACCAGAACTTTATCCAGACCGGCAGGCTCAACATGCCGGCTCTGGTAGATTAGACGCTTTGCTGGCACTGTTTCTTCCCTGTAATTTCGTAAATGTATCTGTAAATAGAGTTCCTTATATACCAACGACTTACGGCATCTATTTACAGATCCGGCGGGGGGTCGGGTTACATTTGCGTGGTTCAGCGTGAATTGGGAAATGACGCAACCTGTTGTTACGCAAGCAGGTTGCGTCGGAACGCGAAGTGTGGGTGTGTGTAACATCTTGCTTGGCACCGAGTTAAGACAAATTTTGCCATAATAGATGAGCCTTCAACCAATTTCAAAATCCAAGCATTTGTCATTTGAGCTTTGGACTTCATTTGACATTTGGGCTTTGACATTTGAGCTTTTCCTGCTGTGTTTATCCATGGTTAAATTCTTTATTACGCGCTGCAAGCAGCGCGGCTAAACATGCGGCTTCGCCGCCATTGCCTATTGCCCATTGGCTGCGGCTTGCTGCCGGATACCCGCGCCCTGAAGAGGCGCGGCTTGCTTTTCTTACCTTCAACTTTGAACCTTTAACCTTTAACCCCTCTTCCACACTATTATACGCACGAACCCACGAAACGTTAACTAAAATCCCGAAAGAATCTCAAGAAATTTCAGTATCTTCAGGTGCTTGCTTTTGTCCGCACATTGCGGTATAATGTGAGTGATATGAAAAAGGCATTCTACATACTAACAATTCTCCTGCTCTTTGCTGGCTGCAGCGAGAAGCAGGAAATGAGCGCTGAGGAACTTGCAGCGGCGAAGAAAGAGCTGAGGGCAGCAGCAGCGAATGGTGATATCAGCAAGGTAAAAGAGCTTCTTGCAACCGGACTGGATGTTAGCACCACAGACGAAAGCAGGAACCCTTGTCTTCTCTGGGCTGCTATATCAGGCAGCACGGAGATGGCAAACCTTCTCTTGGAGAAAGGAGCCGACCCAAATGCCACAGACACAGAAGGCAAGACGCCGCTGCACGTGGCCGCCTTGTATGGAAACGCTCCCTTAGTAGAACTGTTGCTGCAGTACGGAGTAAATCCAAATGCGATAGACGACTGCCACCGCTCCCCGTTACTCATGTCCGCGAAAAAAGATTCTTATATTCACGTAGTTAAGCTACTTTGTGAGAAAGATGCCGACCTCAACGTCCAGAACGAAATTGGGGAAACCGCGTTACATCGAGCTACACAGTGGCGCAACTGGACAATAGCAGAGTTTCTAATTCAGAAAGACGCGTACGTGGACGTGAAAGACCATAACGGCATTACACCACTGCATCACGCCGTGCAGAATTGGGGTTTTTCCATAGTGATGCTCCTCTTGTCTAAAGGCGCCGATCCAAACGCACGAGACAACCAAGGTCGAGCGCCATTGCACATGAGTCCCAATTCATGGAAAATGGCGAAGGCGCTTGTTGAAGCAGGAGCGGATATAAATGCGGTGGATAGTAAAGGATCAACTCCACTTGACTACGCGGACTACACTATGAAAATTTCTCTACGCCGATTTGGCGCGGTTTCGGGAAAAGAGCTTGAAAGTAGCAAGAAAGAATAGCGTAGATTTTGCCTCCCACCTCCCCCCAAGCCCCCCACTGTCTTGTGCAGGTCGTCAAGGATGGAAGTGATCGAACAGACCACAAATTTCATTCTCATTGCTGTTGGTTTCTTGATTTTCTTACACAAGATTCGTAGTGCAATTGCGTCCCAACAATAGTGACGTGTGGAGCGATTCAAGAAAAAGAGAGTTCAATCTTCTTCCGCAACGTCTTTTCTTCAAGAGTGGAAAAATGAGAACGCGAGCTTGGCGGAGGCGGCAGAAAGACAGAATGATGGCGAAAACGCGCCGAACTGTCAAGCATTGTTGGGGTTACGGCGAAGACATGCTGAAGAACGCGCGTTTCATGAACCGGCTGCTCGAAACGCATTGTGTGCCGTGTTCCTGTGCTATGTGCGGCAATCCACGCAGGTATTTCAAAGAACGTACGGTACAGGAGCAAAGACAACTACAAGTAGAGCAGCCTCAACAATAAACTTGCCACAAGTCTGTTCTGTTACTATCTCCCCCAACCCTACCCCACTGCTTTGTGCAGGTCGTCAAGGGTAAGGTGAATGGCTTTTGTCAAGCAGAGCGCAGAAAACACGTCCTCTTCCGGAATCTCGACTGAGGGGGGGGGTAATACCAATTGCAGAAAGTACCCGTCAATGAACAACCGCCGCAAACTGTCATTGCGAGCGAAGCGAAGCAATCCCAACTTCTTGCCATGATACAAGTTACGTGAGATTGCTTCGGCGCTTCGTGCCTCGCAATGACTGGGCGGATCAATGGTTATTAACTGAAATCCGTATAATATCAGGTTAGTGAGCGGACTGTTCTGGCTATGCCGGCGGCGTCGAGGCCGAGCGAGGCGAGGAGTTTCTTGCGAGGCCCGTGCGTTATGAAGCGGTCGGGGATTCCGAGCCTGCGGACCCTGCGGGAATCCATGCCCTTCTCCGAGACCATCTCGAGGACTGCGCTGCCGAAACCGCCGGCAAGCACGTGGTCCTCGATTGTGATAACGTGCCTGTGCGAGCGGACCAAATCGAGAATAAACTCCGTGTCAAGCGGCTTGGCGAAAAGAGTTTCCGCAACGGTGATGTTAATACCTTCGGCGCCGAGCATCTCGGCAGCTTCCAGCGCCGGGTTCAGCTCATAGCCGTACGGCAGGAGCGCGATGCGCTCACCTTTTCGGAGTATCTCGCCCCTGGCCGGGTCGAACCTGCGCTGCAAGGGGTGTTGTGGCAGCCCGGGGCACTCGTCGCGTGGGTAGCGGATGGCAAGGGTGAGGTTTTGTTCCACGGCAAGCTTCATCAGGGGATAGAAATCGGAACATCTCGCCAGCGCGGCGAGCTGGATGCCGGGCAGGTTTCGCATATATGCGATATCGAAGACGCCGTGGTGGGTCGGGCCGTCAGAGCCGACCAGCCCGCCGCGGTCAATGCAAATCAGGCAGGGGGTTTTGTTAAGCGCGATTTCGTGGAAGAGCTGGTCGTATCCGCGCTGCAGGAAAGTGGAGTAAACGGCGAAGACGGGGAAGTACCCGCTTTTGAACAGGCCTGCGGCCAGGCCGAGTGCGTGCTGCTCGCAGATTCCCACATCAAAGTAGCGGTGGGGGAAGACTTTTTGGAACTCGGTCAGGCCGGTGCCATCAGGCATTGCGGCGGTAATTGCGACAACCCGGGGATACTCGCGCGCAAGTTCGACCAGGGCGCTGCCAAATGCGAGTGTGAAGGAGGGGCGTTTCTTTTCCTCCTCGGGCGAGGCGACCTTCCCGCCGCTTGTAGGCAGGAAGTTCGAAGCGCTGTGGTATTGCGCGGGATTTGCTTCCGCATCGTCGAAGCCTTTGCCTTTTCTGGTAAGGACGTGCAAAAGCTGCAGCCCTTTGGCCTTTTTCGCCCTGGTCAGGACTTCGACAAGCAGCTCGGGATTGTGCCCGTCAAAGGGCCCGTAGTACTCGAATCCGAGCTCCTCAAAGACGTGACCCGGCATGACTGAAGACCTCAACGCCTCCAGCACCTTGTCAATAGCGGAATCCACGCGTGAGCCGACAAAGGGGACGCTCTTGACAAGGTCGTGGATGTCTTTTTTGAGGTCAACGTAAAGCGGGGAGGACCGCAGCCGGTTGAAGTAGGCGCTCAGCGCACCGACGGTGGGTGAGATTGACATCTCGTTATCGTTGAGGACGACGATGAGGTTTTTTGCAGCGCCGGAAGCGTGGTTGAGCGCTTCAAAGGCCATTCCTGCGCCAAGCGAGCCATCCCCGATTACGGCAACGACCTTGCGGCCGCGGCCCGCGAGCGCGTCGCCCGCGGCAATGCCGACGGCGGTGGAAATAGAGGTGCCTGCATGCCCCACCACGAAGATGTCGTAATCGCTTTCCGCAGGGTTGGTGAAGCCTGAAAGCCCGCCGTGCCGGCGCAGGGTTCCAAACTCCCGCCTGCGCCCGGTGAGAATCTTGTGCGCGTAGCCCTGGTGGCTCACATCCCAAATAAGCCGGTCATCGAGGAAATCGAAGACGTAGTGAAGCGCTATGGTCAGCTCCACAACCCCGAGGTTGGAGGCGAGGTGCCCGCCGGTATGGTGGACCACTTCGGAGATGTAGTGGCGAATCTCCTCGGCAAGCCTGGCCAGCTCGCGGCGCGGGAGCTTCTTGAGGTCAGAAGGGCTGTCTATTTTATCGAGGTGTGTGTAATTCATAGGCAGTTCCGGAGGGGCTCACGATGGGTTAAATTTCTTCGAACCATTCCGAGAGCTCGATTCCCTCCTTTTCGAGCATTCTCTTGAACTCTCTCTTTGAAACTTTGGTCTGCAAGTGCTCAAGCCACTGA
>CAYWBA010000092.1:0-10105 GCA_964455955.1 uncultured Planctomycetota bacterium
CGCAACCTCTTGCTACATATACAGGTTGCGTCGAAACGCGAAGTGTGGGTGCGTGTAACATCTTACCTGATACCGAGTTGGGACAAATTTTGCCGCAGATGAACCTTCAGTCAATTTCAAAACCCAAAGGTTTGGCATTTGAGCTTTGGGCTTCATTTGGCATTTGGGCTTTGACATTTGAGCTTCTCTACTGTCTTTACCTGCGTTTATCCGTGGTTAAATTCTTTATTACGCGCCACAAGGCTGAGCCTTGACGCAATAAACCAGCTACTTCGACCTAACTTCTATCAACTTCGTTCTTGCCACAAGTCACTCACCGTTTTGTATCCAGATTCAATCTGGCGGCTAAACATGCGGCTTTGCCGCCATTGTCTGTTGCCTCTAAATATACAACACCTGAGCGGCTGCAATATTCCAGAAATCTTGAGATTTTCCCGGGAAAGTTCAAGGCCTATCGCGGGGAAGCGAGATATAAGGTCCATCCAAAGTATAAATTATTTGTTGTTCTCTTTTTCAGGTTTAAGGTGGTACTGGCAGCTTTCTCCATCCCATACAAGGCGATCCATTTTTCTCTCAATCCAGTCGTTGTATTTCTCGATTTGAGCTCTTTGTTTTTCCGGGTTGGCCTTAAGGTCCACTCGCGGGCACTCCTGAGGCAGGCGCTCATGCAGTTCCTTGAAGCACCCTACAAATCTCAGCAACTCAACTTTGCCCCACAGAGCCAGCAGTCTATTCTGATGGTAATCCATGCCCATTGGAGGCGGACTGAAAACGTATTGCCCAAGCTTAATAAACAGACCAGACCGAAAGCTGGAGGGAATCTGTATTATCCTTATAAGCTTGGCGTAGCGCTTACCTTTTGCGTAGGCCAGTGCAATTGCCGCGCCGTGATTGTCTTCGTTGAATGCCTTCTCAAGGGCACGGGCAACCTCCTTATTGTCCGCAAAGTGCCTCAGGGAGAGGGCAGCATACTTACGGGCATACTCGCTTTTGTCCGACCTGAGTGCCTTAAGCAGTGCTTCCCTGACTTCCGGCTTGTCCCACCGTCCAAGTGCTTCAAGTGCTGCCGCGCGCACTCTCTCATGACTGTCGTTAGTGGAAGTATCAAGTACTATCCTTAGTGCCAAATCTGTCTTAAGTCGGCCGAGCGCAGATACGGCATAGCACCTTGCAAACGGCTTCTCTTCCCTCTTGAGTGCTTCTACTATGAATTCCGCCGGCGTCTCGGCTTCAATCTTCGTCAAATGCAGTAACGCTTCTGCGCGAACCAGCTCGTGCGGGTCTTTTGCTGCTGCTTTGAGAGCTTTGACGATTTCTTCTCCCTTGAATCGAGACAAGGCTTTAACGGTACGGGTACGGACAAAAGGCTCTTTGTCGTTCTTCAAAGCTCGAATAAGGGCTGATTTTGCATTTTCCACGCCCAGTTCTCCAAGAGCTGCCGCCGCGTTACCCCTGACCTGGAAATATGTGTCGTTCTTAAGCACATCAATCAAGAGACTAACTGCTTCCTTGCCCTTGTGCTTGCATACAGCCCTCAGTGCTTCTTCACGGACATTCTCGTCAGGATCATCCTTCAGAGCGGCAATAGCCGCCTCGATTGCTCGCGGGTCATCAGTTTCATCGAGCGCTGCAGCCGCCCAGTACCTCACCTCTGAGTCTTTCTCGTTTTTCAGGGCGTTAATCAGCGGTCGTAAGGCAGCGGGATTCTTCATACTCCAGAGTGCGCAGGCCGCCGATTTGCGGTTCTCAGCATTGGGGTCGCTCTTGAGCATGGTAACAAGCGGTTCAATACCACGCGTGTCGCCTATGTCTCCAAGAGCAGAAATAGCCTGGCGGCGCATTTCCGGGTTCGGATCTTCTCGCATGACAGCCAGAAGCGGTTCAATTGCGCGCGTGTCGCCAATTTCGCCAAGAAGATATATAGCGCAGTTACGTATATCTTCCTTCTTGCTGCTTTCAAGTATCGAAAGCAGGTGCGGTACATGTCGGCTGTCAAATATACTCTGCTTGTGAAATATCCAGAAGAAGACTTTTCCTTCTTCAATCGCCTTGATTAGAGGTTCCGCTGCCTGAGTATCACCTATTTCTATCAGTGCTGATGCAGCGCTTCCTCTTACCCACTCGTCTTCATCGTTTCGCAATGCACAAATGAGATCTCCGATTGTGGATACGTCGGCAAGATTGCCAAGCGTCTTTGCGGCTTGCGACCGTTCAGTGCTCGTTTTACCGTGAACCAGAACACAGCAGTAAATGTTACGCAAACGATCAGGATTATGCTTGTAGTGCTTTTTCCAGTCAAAATCGTGTGTGAGCAGCACGCGGGCCGCCGCCTTGGTTGTCTCCGATGGCCCCCTATCGAGGATTGTATCAAGCTCAGGCAAAGCTTCTTTCCACTGGCAGTCATCCATTCCTTCAAGTGCCCGGCAGACTTCAATAGCCAAGCTGTTATCACCTGATTTCAGAAATTTCTTAGCATAAAGGATTGCGCGCTTATCGTGCAAGAAACAAATGGCAACAGCGGCTGTGTCACGAACTGCTGGATTGGTATCAGAATTTGCTGCCTTTACCAGTGCATCGGTGGCTTGCGCATCGCCCAGTTCCCCGAGGCTGCGCGCTGCTGCCAGTCGGAGGTTTGGATTGGGGTCGCTCTGCAAAACACCAATCAGCGGCTTTACTGCCCTTGAGTTGCTGAGAACGCCGAGTATCGAAGCAGCCTCTTCACGCTTGCGGTAATCCTTACCTTGCTGTAGAGTCTGCAATAATTGTTGCATAAATACTGCGTCGCATAGGCGGCGCAAAGCTCTTGCAGCCTCGTCTTGCACTGCCATGCTGGAATTGTGTCTGAGCACATCGTTGAGCGGCGAGATCGCCCGTTTGTCACCCAAAGCTCCCAGTATCTCAGCCGTTCTTTCACGAACGCGGCTTTCCTTGTTCTTCAACAGTACGGAGATAAGTCGAGGGACTACATGGGTATCGGCAAGCCCTTCGAAGGCGCGGGTTATTTCGGGAAGCACAAGACCGTGTTCGAGCGCGTCGGCAAGCAGAAAAGGCGTTTGCTCTCCATTGACTTTGACAAGCGCCTCGGCTGCGTACTGGCGCACAACTTGGTCCTCGTCTTCAAGTGCCTTGATAAGCACCCCCGACGCCCTGTCATCACCAAGCTTGCCCAATGCCTCAACTGCGTCACAACGGACAAGCTGCTTGTCATCTTCAACGAGTTTCCCAAGCGGTTCAACAGCGGTCCTGTCGCCTATCACGCCCAGTATCTCTGCAGCTCTCGCTCGCACGCCATAATTATCGTCTCTGAGCGCTTCGATAAGATAACTCACCGCTCGTTTACCTACTTTTATCAAAAGCCTTGTGGCAATCTGGTCAAGATTTTCCGTTCCCGGATCGGGGAAAACAATTATTCCTTCCTCTTCAGCAAGGAACTCTATAATGAACTCTAATGCCCCCTTTTCTTGTTCTATCATTGCCAAAGCAAAGGCTGCGCTTAGCCGGACGGAGTAATTTCTGTCTTTTTTCCAGAGTTCTTTGAGCCGGTTAACAACCTGCTTGTCTCCAATTGAGCCAAGCGCCTCAGCAGCGCATGCGCGCACACATTCGTTTTTTGAGGCTAATGCGCGTGCAAGAGGTTTAACTGCGGGCGTGCCGAGCCTTGACAGTGCTTCTGTAGCAGCTATTCGTACGGATTCATCTTCTTCAAGTTTTATGAGCCGTATAAGTAGCTTGGCAGCACCTTCCGGCTTCCTGTCACCAAGTTCTGAAGCCAACCGCTTGCGCACATCCTTGTTAGATGATTCCAGTTTGGCGATGATGTGGGGGAACGCTCGCAGGACAGCGCCTGTGATACCCCACTCAATAATCGGTATAACTGTAATCTCAAATCTATGCGCAATCTCAGGATCTATGGGCTTCTTGACTATCGCTTCTATTAGTTCTATGCTCTTGGGGTTTTCAGCTATCATCACTGCAAGCTGCACCGAGGCTTGCTCGCGTTGACGGTAGTCTTCAGAGAGCAGTTCTTTCAGCAGGTGCTTAATCTGCCTGTTGAGTTCTTCTTCGGTTGGGGGGGTTGGAACAGTTGCTACTGGTTTAGGGGGCGGCTCCGGCAATTGGGGTTTTTGAGGAGGCTGTGTGCAGCCATGTGTGGCCAGAGCAAGAAGAATCAGACAGATTAGAGTCCAGCTTCGCATCATTGCAACTCCTGCAGAAAAGTATAGAGCGACTGTTGGAACAATGCAAATGTTTTGATGGTTCTGCCTTGCTCTCCCAACCATCCCCTGCCGCATTGTGCAAGTCGGCAGGTTGGTCTTGACTGTTGCATAGTTCCAGACAATGTTTGCAAATGCAGTGGGGGGCAGTTGTGGGGCGGGCAGTTGCTTGACAGGCGGGGGGTGAAGTGTTAAGATGATTTTACACGCGGGCATGAGGGGAATTTATGGCGCAGTTGCTTGTCAGCACAAGTGGCCGCAAGGTCAGGAAGATAGAGCTGGGCGAGGAGGCTGTCACGGTCGGGCGCAGCGCCGAGAACGAGGTGATGATTGATGGCCCCGAGGCATCCCGATTTCACTGCATTATACAGAAGAGCGAATCCGGTTACGAGCTTGTTGATTTGGGGTCCAAGAACGGGACGTTTGTCAACGGCCGCATGGTCACACGCAAGTTTCTTCGCGACGGGGACGAGGTTCGAATAGGCAAGACAGTCCTGCGGTTCGAGGATGCAAAGTCGCGAACAAGGCATGCTACGGGCGACTACAGCACCGTCTTTATACGAGGTGAGAGCGCCGCAGGTGTGGAGGCTGGGCGCGAAGTGACCCGCGAGGAGCGGCTGCTCAAGCTGCTGGAGCTGAACAAGGCGCTGAATTCTGAGCGCAACCTGCGCCGGCTTTTGCACAAGATAATGGATACAGTCCTTGAGGTGGTGAAGGCGGAGCGCGGGTTTCTCATCATGTTCGAGCCGGAGGGCTCCCAGGATGAGATGGAGGTGAAGGTTTCACGCAACCTTGACCGGGAGAGCGTGCCGAAGCCGCTGCTGAAATTCTCGCGGTCAATAGCCTCGCAGGTTCGGGAAAGCGGGAATGTTATTGTGGCGGTTGACGCGCAGGATGACGACCGGTTCAAGGCAGCTTTGTCAGTGCACGGTCTGAAGCTCCGCTCCGTGCTGTGTGTTCCGCTGAAGGCGCGGTCGCGGATGTTAGGGGTTGTTTACGTGGACAACCGTTTTGAACGGGGTGCGTTTACGGCGGATGAGGTGAAGCTTCTGGAAATCCTGTCCGACCAGGCTGCGGTCGCGATAGAGAATGCGCGCCTGTTTGAGGAGAACCTGCTCAAGCAAAAGGAGCTGGAGAGGTCGAAGGGGGAGGTTGAGAAACTCAATCTGGAGCTCACCCGGCGCATGGAGAGCCAGCATGCGGAGCTCGAGCGGGCGCGGACGCTTATTGAGAAGCGCAGGCCGAAGTTCAAGTACAGCTACGACCCGATAATCACGCACAACAAGGCGATGTACAGGGTTTTCGGGCAGCTTGACAAGATTATCGAGTCGGACATAGCGGTTCTTATACAGGGTGAGTCAGGGACGGGGAAGGAGCTTATCGCGCAGGCGATTCACCGCAACGGCCCGCGGAAGGACAGGGAGTTTATCGCCCAGAACTGCTCTGCAATACCTTACAACCTTGTGGAGAGCGAGTTCTTCGGCCACACCAGGGGCGCATTTACCGGTGCTCACCGCGAGAAGCCCGGGCTTTTCGAGCTTGCCGATGGCGGGAGCATGTTCCTTGACGAGATTGCGGACCTGCCGCTTGCGGTTCAGGCGAAACTGCTGCGAGTCCTGGAGGAAGGGGAGCTTCGCCGGGTCGGCGGGAAGGACACTATACACGTTGACGTGAGGATAATCTCCGCAACCAACCGCAACCTCGCCGAGGCTGTCCGGGAGGGCAAGTTCCGCGAAGACCTGTTCTACCGCCTGAACGTAATCACTCTTGAGCTTCCCCCGCTGCGGGAGAGAAAAGAAGACCTTACGCTCCTTGTTGACTATTTCCTTGACAGGATGGCGCAGGGGCGGCCCGGGAAGAGAATCTCCGCGGCGGCGCTTGATTTGCTTGTGCGTTACGACTGGCCCGGCAACATACGCGAGCTGGAGAACGAACTCCAGAGGGCTGCGGTGCTTTCAGGCGAGACAATAACGCCTGCGCATCTTTCGGAGAACCTGTTCGCCACTATCCCCAAAAGTGCGATAGAGGGAGTGCCGGGCGAGGGCGGGGTTGATGGCAAGACGCTCAGGGAGGTTATGGACATTGCGGCCGAGGCGGCCGAGCGGGCCGCGATAGTCAACGCGCTCAAGAAATGCGGCTGGCAGAAGAAGGAGGCAGCCCGGCTGCTCGACATATCCCGCCCGACGCTTTACGCCAAGCTGAAGCGCTACGGGATAAAGACGCCCAAGTGAAACACCTCGTCAGGAAGGTTCACCTGCCTCGTGCGTTTCGGGAAACTCGCCGGTTTCAAAGTCGCTGGTCACGTAAACGCGGCTCTTGTGAGTTTTTGCCTTTTTCTTGAGCTTTGCGGCTGTCTGGGCCACCTGGTCCGGGTTCTTGATTTCACGGTTTTCGTTTGACACCACGCCTATTGAGAGGCTCATTACGGGGAAGACCGCGCTGACGCCTTTGCGGTCGTGGCTCTTTATGAAGCCTTGCTTGAGGGCTATGGTGTCGTAGTGCGCGCGTACAGCCCTGCGGAACGTCAGGTTGATGTGGTTGCAGAGGCGGTCCACCCGGTCGGGGGTGGTAACGACGAGGAAGTCATCCCCGCCGACGTGGCCGACGAAGTCGGCCGGATTTCCCATTTTTCGCACAGACTCGGTGATGACTCTGCCGGTGGTTTTGATAAGGGCATCGCCCTTGGCGTAGCCGTAGTAGTCGTTGTAGGCTTTGAAGTTGTCGTTGTCTATGTAGCAGACGGCGAATTTTGCGCTCGACCTTATCCTGCGCTCGAGCTCGCTTCGGATAAGTGAGTAGCCGGGGAGGCCGGTGGTGGGGTTGGAGTTGACAGCTATCATGCGCTCGGCTTCCATAGCCTCGGCAAGATAGCCTGCGAGTAGGGATGTTACGAAAAGCAGAGCAATGCGCAGGAAGAAATTTTCAGTAATCAGGGCACTTGCGCCGCCGGTAAGTGAGAATGCTGTCGCCAGTACTGCTGATGCAGCCACTGAGATGACCACCGCCACCCAGACCCGTTGCGAGAGGGCTGCGGCGAAGACGGCCAGGAAATAGGCCATGAAGAAGACCGGGCTTCGTACGCCCAGATACGCGACCAGTACACTCACCATGCCAACGTCGAAGAGGAGAATGAGGCTGTATGAACGCCTGCTTTCAAACTTATCCCGGCCGACAAACCAGAAGACTATGTTGGAGACGGCCAGGACGCAGATAAGCATAAGCAGTTGGAACGCGGCTTTCCCCCACTGCCACTGGTAGTAAAGACTGAAAACAAGGGTAAGCAGCATAAGCAGCCGCACGGCCATTACCGCCTGCTTGCGGGTCTTCAGGAGCGAGCCGCTCTCCGGGCCTGCCTGAAAGTTCATAGAGGTCTCCGCCTGCAAGTAAGAACGTTATTCTACCAGAAACGAAGCGGCTGTTCAATCCATTTCGGGGCGGGCGGATATGAAGTGGGGCGGCCTGCTACAGAAAAAGGCTGCCGGGCACAATAGCAGGTATCTTATCATGGTGGTCGCCGGTAGCCTCTGGTGCTTGAGCAGCCTCGATTTGTGCTTTGCCGGTTCTTGCTGCTAATGGCCTTTACTTAACGAACGGGACAGCTCCGACATCCTGCACTTTATGGCCTCGGCCCCGATACTCTTTACGGATTCGAGCATCGGTGTCCTGAGCCACCTGTCAAGCGACTTGCTCAGGCGCTCGATTTCTTGAACCTTCTTTGTCCTTTCCTTTGCAGTCATCCTCCGGCCTCCATGCATCTCTTCTCATTTGTCCCGCCACGAAGGATGTTGGTTGTCTGTCGTTCACTTCTCTTTATCCAACTTCGGGTTCTTGCCCTCCTCCATCATCTTAGACGTTTTAGGAGACTCGATAATCCACATCAATCCCCGCCAAAAACTTAAATTTTTTCGATAGGGGCCGGTTTTGGACCTGTTTGCTCGTTTGAGAAACTTCTTTATATCCCGGGATATTGCTGCTATCCTTGAGAAATTCCGGGACAGAGAGGGGGCGAGAAATGAGCAGTTCTGCCGAAGCGGATGAACAAGCATTCCTGCGCGCCTGCATGCGCCAGGCGGTTGACCGCATTCCCGTCTGGCTCATGGGGCAGGCGGGGCCCTGTTTGCCCGGGTACCGCAAGCTTCAGGAAAAATATCCGTTTTCCGAAATGGTCTCCGAGCCGGAACTGGCGGCACGCATAACAAAGATGCCGGTCGAGCAGCTCGGCCTCGATGCCGCAATCCTTTTTGGCGACCTGCTTACACCCGTTGCCTGTGCAGGCTTTGATGTCCAGTACCGCGAGGGCACGCCGTACGTAGCTGACCCGGTCCGCAGTGAAAAGGATATCAAAGAAATAAGTTTGGTTGACCTTGCAGAGGGAGCTTCTTTCGTGGCTGAGGCGGTGCGCATGCTCCGAAGCGAGCTGACAGTGCCGCTGATTGGCTTTGCCGGCGCGCCATTTACAGTTGCCTGCTGCCTTGTTGAAGGCGGGACTTCGGAAAACTTCGAAAAAATCAAATCCATGATTTACTCCAAGCCTGCATTCGCGTGGAAACTTCTCGAGGCGCTTGCAGACCTGTGCGCCCGCTTCATCGAACTCCAGGTCGAGGCGGGGGTGCAGGCTGTCCAGATTTTCGACACCTACGCGGGCGCCCTCTCGCCCGGCGATTTCGGCGCCTTCGAGCTGCCCTGGCTTGAGAAGATTGCCATGCTACTTAAGGACAAGGGCGTGCCTGCTATCGTTTACGTCAACGGGGTCGCCGGAATACTTGAGAAACTGGTGGCTTCAGGTGCCGACGTGATAGGCGTGGACTGGCGTATGGATATTCTTGAAGCGCGCAGGCGGCTCGGAAGCGGCATAGCCCTTCAGGGCAATCTCGACCCCGCAGTCCTGCTCGGGCCGGACGAAGTAATAACAGCAAAGACGCAGGAACTACTTTCCGCGGCGGGCGGCTCGCCCGGCTACATCTTCAACCTCGGCGGCCGCCTCCTGCCGCAGACAAAACTGAGCAAGATAAAACTCCTTGTCGAAACAGTCCATAACTTTACGCCATAGGTGGCTTGCAGGGGCCTTATGCAGGCTGAGGGGCGTTATGACAAAAAGTTTGACTCTGCGGAGGCGGATGGCTTATGATGCGTTTTGATTCGTTCCAACCAGCAAGGGAGGGTAACAGTGACGCAGACAGTTACTGAAACAGACCTTGAAGGCCTGAAGCTCCTGCGCCGGGGCAAGGTCCGTGACATCTACGAGGTTGGGGACAAGCTGCTTATAGTTGCTACCGACCGGATATCCGCGTTCGACCATGTCCTGCCAAACGCTATCCCCCACAAGGGCGTCGTACTGACCAGATTGTCCCGGTGGTGGTTCGACCACATGAGCCCGATTAGCCCCAGCCACCTTATAACAACGGATGTCCGCAAGATGCCGCCGGAGGTGCGGGTCCACGAGCCGGTGCTTTCGGGCCGCGCTTCCCTTGTGCGCCGGGCGGATGTCTTTCCCGTCGAGTGCGTGGTCCGCGGATACCTGGCCGGCTCGGGCTGGAAGGAGTACAAGAAGCACCAGTCCGTCTGCGGCGTCCCGCTGCCGCCAGGGTTGAAAATGTCTGGCTGGCTGCCCAAACCGATATTCACGCCTGCCACAAAGGCGGACGAGGGCCATGATGAAAATATCAGCTTCGCCCGGATGCAGAAGATAATCAAGCGCAAGCCTGCTGAAACGCTCAAGAAAAGAAGCCTGCAAATTTACCGGGAGGCGCAGCGCGTGGCGGAGCACCGCGGCCTTATTATTGGCGATACCAAGTTCGAATGGGGCCGCATCGGCGGTGAAATCGTGCTTGTTGATGAGCTGCTTACGCCCGACTCCTCGCGCTTCTGGAACAGGGAGACTTACAGGGAGG
>CAYWBA010000093.1:0-10085 GCA_964455955.1 uncultured Planctomycetota bacterium
ACGGAGACGCAGAGGCGCAGAGAAGAGCATTTCTTTTTCTTAAAACTAAAAATTTATTCCCCTTTCTTACCTCCGTGTCTCTGTGCCTCTGTGGCATTACTGACCACACCTATTATACGCAGGAGAAGCGGAAATGTTAGCAGAAATCTGGCTAAAATCACAAAAATTGAAGAACTTTACATACTACTGATCTCAACGTGAAAGTGTGGCGAGATACACGTGCAAGCTTGTATTGCGACTCTGGTTGGTTGAATACGCTGTCGAACGAGTTAGCATGAGTTAGACGCACGTCCTCAAATATGCGAAGATTCCTTTTGAACATCAGACGGTCTGCCGATACAATGAAAGCAGAAAGCACTGCGAGAGCGTAGCAATCCTTGGAGTGTTCCGATAATGAATGATTCTGCCATACCGGGAATGATAGATGACTTTAACAAGCGAGTGGCACAAGCAGTTTCTCATTTTTGGGAAACTCGGCAATCTCAAGCCTCCAAACAGCGCCTATCAGGTCGCAGTGATCAGGGCCTTAGGTCTGCCGTCACAGGTGGGGCTCAGATGGATGGCTTCATCAATCTTGCCGCCGAGCTAATAATCAATGCCGGGATTCGTGAATCTTGCGTTTTTAGAAAAAAACGCATAGAGCTCCCTGGTTTCTTCCGTCCTACTAAGGAATGGGACCTTTTGGTCGTTCAAGGAGACCAACTGATTATTGCTCTTGAGGCAAAGTCGCAGGTTGGGCCCTCCTTTGGCAACAACTTCAATAATCGCACCGAAGAAGCTATGGGAAGTGCTTTAGACCTTTGGACAGCCTACAGGGAAGGTGCTTTCAACAAAACAGTGCGGCCATGGTTGGGATATATTTTTCTGCTTGAGGACTGCGACCGCTCCCGGACTCCGGTAAGAGTCAAGGAACCACATTTCGAAGTATTCCCAGAATTCAAAGGCGCTTCGTACGCAAGGCGGTATGAGCTGTTCTGCCGCAAGATAGTCAGAGAAAGGCATTACAACGGAGCGGCTTTCTTGCTATCCCAGAAAGAACCCGGCCTGAGCGGGGACTATCAAGAACCTGCAGAGGATCTAAGTTTCGGGTCATTTGCACGGTCACTTCTTGGCCAAGCACTGGCTTACGGAGATTTGGAGAGAAGTTGATGGCAGGTGAGAGACTTGAGGAGATTCAAACAACCCACCGCCTCATAGAAGGGGATGCCCGGAGCATGTCCTTTCTCCCGGACGAGTCTATACATCTTGTGGTTACCTCGCCGCCATACTGGACACTCAAGAGATATAATGAGAACGATGGACAGTTAGGCCATATCGAGGATTATGAGCAGTTTCTAAAACAGCTTTCGGGAGTTTTACAAGAAGTTTACCGCGTATTGGTACCTGGCGGGCGATTAGTGTGCGTTGTTGGTGATGTGTGTCTGTCTCGCAGGAAGTTCGGCCGGCACGTTGTTATGCCGCTTCACTCGGACATATGCGTAATCTGCCGGAAAATCGGTTTGGACAATCTCAATCCAATCATTTGGCATAAGATTAGCAACGCTTCTTTCGAAGCGAATACCTCAAGCAAGATATTGGGGAAGCCCTACGAGCCAAATGCGATTGTCAAGAACGATGTAGAGTACATTCTGATGCAGCGTAAATCCGGAGGGTACCGTAAGCCAACCAACGAGCAGCGACGTTTGAGTAAGATTGAAAAGCCTGACTTTGATAACTGGTTCAGGCAATTCTGGAACATAAGCGGGGAATCGACCAAAAATCATCCCGCGCCATTTCCGCTCGCACTTGCGTATCGCCTTGTTCGGATGTTCTCGTTCTGTGGAGATACCGTGCTGGACCCCTTTTGCGGCACGGGAACAGCCATGCTTGCTGCAATGAAATGCGACAGGAACAGCATTGGCATTGAGATTGACCCAAAATACTGCCAGCTAACCCTCCGCCGTCTCCGTGGAAATAAGTCACTTTTCTCAAACGCTCATATTGAATTCTCGAGGATGGATGAGAAGACCAGAAGCAAAACTGCTCCAAGAAAATCGCGGAAGCGTAGAACTCTGAAAGGACTGGTTCAGAGACCTGCTCAGTTACACAAGATATACAAAGGCAAGGAGTATGAGGCCATTCTAACCCCGGAAGGAATAATTCAACTTAATGGCAAAAGCTTTGATAACCCTTCAGTAGCGGCCAAGGCTGTGGTCAGCGCACTATCGAACAAGGCCAACGGTTGGAAGTTCTGGTACATCAAGAACCAAGACAAAGAATGGGTTAGACTCTGCGACTATAAACCATGAGAACTACTACTCTTGCCACCAAAAGGCGACAATCTATATGCTGGATATAAGAACTGGTATCGGATTTCCAACTTCAGTGAAGGTGAATGGAAGCATGTAGCAAAGCTAAAGAAACAGAATAACACATGGGCGAACGATAACGGTTGCGAAAGTAAACCAGATAACGAAGGTTGGTAGGAGGAGAACAGCATGAGAAATTGTATATATATCCTTGCACTACTCTTACTAGTATTTGGCTGCGGCGGCAATCAACAAGAAAACGCCACGGAAAAAATTGAAGACTCGACAGAACTTGACGCGAGCGCCGTTAAGAGCCTTGAAAACTTGACAGAGCTCGATGATGTTACTACTAGAGGTATCTACCGAACTTTAGTTGCCGGCGACCCTTCGAAAGTTGAAAAGTCCCTCAAGGGATTGCGAGATGTTAATATCAGGGACAAACAAGGTAATACGCTTCTGCACTTCGCCGCGAGAGAAATCGAGTATGGCGTAGCAAAGCTCCTTATTGAATGGGGAGCCGATGTCAATGCCACGAACAAGTGGGGCTTCACTCCGCTACACAGCGTACGGAGACCTGTTTTCGAAGCACCCCGAACCGCTGAACCGGCAATAAAGATCATCAGATTTCTCTTGGACAACGGAACGGACATCAACGCCAAGAACGATGATGGCGAAACGCCATTGTTCTGGATAGCAGCAAGGTTCAGCGAAAGCCCTGAAGTGGTCGAGTTACTTATTGACTCTGGTGCCTTGATAAACTCACGGAACAAGCACGGAGCTACGCCTCTTCACGAGGCAGCAAAACAGGACTCGCTTGCGGTAGCTAAAACCCTTATCACCGCCGGTGCTGACATCAATGCCCAGGACAACGACGGCCACACCCCGCTGGATTTGGCAAAGACCGAGGAGATGAAGCAACTCCTGCGCAAGCAGTAAGGATATAGTCCAGTACCTCTATATGCGAAGCAACATGGTGCGTGGTCGGCGTAGATTTCAATTACGACTTCTTTGGCTATTTTGATATGACAGAAGGTAACGGACAGATACTTAGAATGAGGTCTCCCAGCGGGGCGTTCTTTTATTTTAGGCGGGGATTCTAAAAAGGAGAAGGGCGGCTTGTGGCCGCCCTGCTGGTGCGCAGGCGGGCCTGATGCGAAAGGGAAGCAGGTTTTTCATTTTTCATTCAACAGAGGAGCACCTGTTACGTTAGAATAGTAGTGGCTTGCCACTTTTGAAAACATCTGTTGAGTTTCATGTATTCTGTAAGTATAGACGTAAACAGGAACGTACAATTTCAATAGTGATGGTGTAGTAGGGAGGCACGTTAATGTTATGGGTGCCCGGGAGGAGAACGATGAAGCTGTTTTACGTCGCGATTGCCGTACTGGTGCTGTTACCGTGCGTCGCGCTTGCGGACAAGGTTATTCTCAAGGACGGCGGCGAGGTTATCGGCAAGGTGGTGGTTACCGAGACAGAGGTTGAGGTAACTGTTCGGGAGGGAATGAAAGTCTCCATTCCGAAAGACCAGGTAAAAGAAATCATCTTCGAGAAAACGCCGGTTGAGGAGTTTGAAGAGCGTCTTGCCAAGATTGATGCGGAAGATGCGGCCGGGTTCTATGAGCTGGGTCTGTGGGCCAGGGAGCAGGGGCTCAAGGAAGAAGCCAGGCGTACATTCGAGAAGGTTATCAAGCTTGCGCCGGACCATGCGGGCGCGAGGAAGGAGCTCGGCTATATCCGCCATGAAGGGGAGTGGGTGCTTTATGAGGAGGCCATGAAGGACAAAGGCCTTGTCAGGTACAAGGGCCGCTGGGTTACGCCCGAGAAGAAGAAAGAGCTTGAGGAGGAGGCGGCGGCGGCCAAGCTGCAAAAGAGGGTGCGGTGGCTTATCACGCTTCTTGCAAGCGAGAGCCAGGACAAGGTTGCAAAGGCGGCTGAAGAGTACTCGAAGATAGACAGCCCGCATGCACTGCCGGCGCTGAAGAAGGGAGCCAGGCACCGCAAGGCCTTTATCCGCATGCTTACAATACATGTCTATGGGAATTTCGACTCTGAACTGGTCACCAAGCCCCTGATTGGGCGCGCACTCCATGACGGCGACAAGGAAGTTCGGGCGGAAGCAGTGAAGGTGCTGCTTGAGATTAAGAGCCAGACCGCCTACATAACGCTTCTTGATAACTTCTTTTACAGCAAGGATGGCGATGTGCGTGTACGGGCGATGGATGCACTGGGCGGGCTGAAGGACAAGAACTCTGTTGAGCCTTTGATTGAGGCTGTTTCCTTCACGATTAAGCGAGTCGCTTCAGTGCCTGTAGGTGCGCCCAATACGTATATCGGAACGCAGTCGAGAAGGGTTGTAGGTTACAGCCACCTGATAGATTCTCACGGCCGCACAGTTTCCGTGCCGGTATTAGGAGGCCTCTCTACCGGCATCGGGCCGGGTCGCAGCGGGGAAGTGGTAGATGACGTTATATTCAACCTTGGCGCCCGCCTGGCGCTGAGGGAGATGACGGGGCATGATTTCAATTACGAGAAACAGGAATGGCGCGAGTGGTTTGCAGAAAACAAGGACAAATTCGGCCCTTACATGGAACCCAAAGAAGACAAGAAGGAAGAAGCAAAAGAGGAAAAAGAAGAGAAGAAGGGGAAGGAGAAATAAACTCAGGCCATCCTAACGGAGAGAGTGGGAGTCCGGCGGCTCGGCAGTTTGTGTCCTTGTGCGTGCTTCCATTGGCGAGACCGGGAGGTGCAACACAAAAGCTGTGCCCTTTCCGACTTCGGAATGGAAACTTATTGTACCGGCGTGGTCGTCAACAATTTTCTTGACTATGGCGAGGCCCAGGCCTGTGCCTGCCGACTTGGTTGTGAAGAACGGCGTGAATATTTTTTCTTTAAACTCTTCCGGAATTCCGCGGCCTGTGTCTGCTATGCGAATCTCGAAAAATCCGCCCGGCTTCTTAGCTGCCCTGGCTGGCATGTCTTCGGTAGTGACCACCAGTTTTCCTTCACCTTCGAGCGCGGAAATTGCGTTCTGCGTAAGGTTCAGAAGGACCTGCTTTATCTGCTGTGCATCAACCATTACAAGTGGAATTGATTCGTCAAGATGCTTTTCGGCAGTAACTCCGTGCCTCAGGAGTTCTTCCTTCAACAACTCCATGGTCTCGTCAACGATACGATTAATATTATGCAACTCAAATAGCGGGCTTGGCGGCTTTGCGAAGTTCATGATGTTGGAAAGTATGCGCTCCAGGCGTTCCACTTCCTGCACAATTATCCAGGAGTTGCTTTTGACCCGCGATATTTTGTCCGGGGACCGATTGATTGAGCGGGCAAAGCCGCCGATTGTGACGAGCGGGTTTCGAATCTCATGCGCCACTCTTGCCGCCATGTTGCCTATGGCTGCAAGCTGCTCGGTACGTATCGCCTGCTCCCTGACGTTTCGCAGGTCCTCGTAGGCCTTGGCGAGCTTCTCGACCTTGTCCTGCAGGTCCCGATAGGATTCCGCGCTGTCGACAGCAAGGGCAGCCTGTCCCACAAAGGCTTCAAGAAGGTCAACCTGTTCCCGGGTGATTGCGCGTCGATGTAGGCGTTGTCGGCCAGCACGGCGCCCAGCACACGGTTACGGGCAATCATGGGTACTACCACGAAGGAATCGCACTTGAATTTATCGAGAAAGTCGTCACTCACACTGGGGTCAGCCGGCGCATTGGATAGGAGGAAAGTCCTGCGCTCTCTTACCGCAAGGACCGGTACTTCGCGCGATTCCCGCAGGGGGAAACGTACTGAGCGGATAAACTCGCGGAGCGGCATTTTCTCACGGTCTTCTATCGCGTCGAATGCGGCAAGCAGGTCTTCAAGAGATTCCTGTCTCTTGGACGCATCTGCCCAGACCTGGGTTGCATTGTGCAGGCTTGTCGGGCCGACAGCCATCTCGCCGTCAAGACTCTGGCGCTCTTCGTTAATAAGGAAGAGAAAGGCCCGTGAGAATCCTATAGCTACCCCCGCGGTTGCGCATGTGAGTATAGTGAAGAGGACTCTGTCCAGGTCGAGAGAACCATGTATGGACTGCGCAATGTTTCTAAGCATGGCCAGGACATCACGCCTGCGCGCGGTCTCTGTAACATCGTCGAAGACAAGGAGGGTTTCAGTCCTCTCGGCGCCGGACATCAAGGTAATGGAGATATTGAGGAACAGCTTCCGCCTGCCGGGACCCGGGTCGTAGAGCATATTGCGCAGGAAACCTGTCTGCTTCTCCTGCGCCACCTGCCGTATCTTTGCGAGGAGCTCGTCCTTGCGAGGCAGGCAGTTCTTCATCAAATCGGCAAGGTACATGTCCTGGACCCCGGGCTCGGAGAGGCCCAGTTTCTCGTGGAAACTGGGGTTGGCGTACACTATTTTCTGGTCCTGGTCCAGCACCACAATCAGGGAGGGGATGGCAGCCACAATTTCCCTGTTAAGGTCGCGCAGCCTGCGGATTTCGTACCGCTGGGTCGCGACCCGCTGCTCAAGAAGAGACTGCCGCTGGCGCATCCTCACCTCGTACTCGTGAGAGGCCAGGAACCTCGATACGCGAGCCACGAGCTCTGGTTCGGAGTAAGGTTTCATAAGGCAGTCATCGGCGCCCGCGCGGAAGCACTCGAGAACGCTCTCCGCACTGGCCTTGCCTTCACTCCTGAGCATGACAAGGGGGATGTGGGCGCATTCGGGCGAGCTGCGCACCTGCCGGCATGCTTCGCATCCCGACATATCGGGCAGTTGCGTGTCGAGAACGGCAATATCTGCTTCCCCCACCCGGATAAGCTCCAGGACACGTTTTCCATCCGGCGCTGTCTGCACTGCGTACCCCTCGGCGCGCAGCCTTTCGGCAAGCGACTGCGCCTCCCGGGGAGAGCTGACTGCCAGTATTATTTTGCTTTTAGAGTTTCCCAATATGGCTTTCCACTGAGAATTCCTGGGTCGCGCCGTGCTGTAATCTTACAGGCCAGACCACGTAGAGGGCGGCGCACTGGAACACTTTCTCAAATCCGCTCTCGGAATGACTGACCGAGTAGACAGGGTGGGCGAGCACCCGCGCCCCGGGCGTGCTCAGCATCCGCACCTGCAGGCCCACTCTTTCATCGTGAATACCGAAAACGGAGTTTACTCCGAAGTCTGCTGTCTCCTCAAGCCCGCCTGCCTTCTGCCCGTCGCCGGTAAAATACCATTTCGCAGGATCCTGGCCGGAGAGCATTGCAAAATTCGACTCGACCGCGAGGTCTGCAACAAGCGTTCCCTCACCGGTATTTTCAAGCACGTAGGTAACGAGGAAGGAGCTCTTGCCCTTTGTTAGTGACACTGTCTTTGTAAACAATACCTCGCGGTCGCCATCGGGGGTGAAAATCACCTCGCGGGAACTCATGACCAGAGAGCACATCTTCTCGTCCAGCTTGAAATCGCGCCGGGACTTTGCCGTGCCTGAAAGCTCGCCATACTCGCAGTCCGCAAGGGCGTGCACGTCGCAGCCCGGGGCAAGGAAATGCTCAATCAGGGCTACCCGGTCGTACTTGTCATACTTGAGGTAACGCTCAAACCCGCCCGCGTCCGAGGGCATTTCATGGATGGAAGGGACCTGCGCATCAGGCTGTTGCGCATGTTTCCCTGAGGCTATTTCCCTGTGATAGAACTCCTCCCTGCGCGTGATGGTGTTCAGCAGGTTGAAATTCAGGGGCCGCAGGTCGAGTTCGTAGAGCTGGCCGCCTGCGGAAGGTTTCAGGTAGAGGTTGAGCCACCTGTTGGAAAGCTTGACTTCCGGCAGGCCGTCGGCATCGAAATCCGAAATCCGTATTGTGTCCCCGGTTTTGCCCGCCATGTTTTCAGCGGAAATCAGCTTTTCGTAAACGGCCCTGCGCAGGTGGGGAAGGTAGAGCCCGCCGAAGATTCCGTGCCAGTAGGCGCAGTTGCACTCTCCCCGATAGAGCTCCTGCAAGGCCCGGGCGCGGTTCTTCGACCTGCTTGCATTCACCATGCGCGAGACTTCGAGCATCTTCGCGTACATGCGGGCCGATTCGGAATACCTGGCCCGGTAGTTTCGCCACGTGCCGCCGCGTATGCAGAAGTCAACCATGTGATACACGCCGCGGTCCTTGAGCAGTTCCACAAGCTGTTCGTACCGCTCGCGTGCGGTGATATCAAGTACCCATTCGCCCATTTCCCGGTAGGAAGCATCCGGGAGATATATGCATCCGCGGGGTTGAAGGGTTTTAAGTGCCTCGCTGAAATGAATCGTCTCAATCCAGGACGAGTTCTCATTGATGGCATCGAGGAACCGCCTCAGCCATCCGTCGGCGTAAACATGCTTGTGCGTTCCCGGCCATGTGCCAAACTTCTCGCCGTCATCGGCGTAAACAAGCAGCGGATGCAGCTCCTCCTCGGCGATGGAGCGCAGGTAGTCTATCACTTCTTCGACCCTGTGGAACGGTATGAGATAGCGCAGGCGTTCGCTTATTGGAAAGACGTTTATCGTGTTTCCCTCATGTTCCGTCGTGTAGTAGCCAAACAGTTTTTTGTCTATCAGGCCGGCGTTCTTGAAGTGAATATCGTCAAGCATGGTGTAGCGCGCCCCCGCTTTTGTGAGCGAAGAGATGATGAATTGCTCCCACACGCGCTCGGCGAGCCATACGCCACAAGGTTTCTGGCCGTAGGTCTTCTCCAGGTAGTCAGCGTATGTCGAGACCTGCCCGACCCTGTCAGGCTCCGGGAGGATGGGAAGCACAGGCTCGTAGAATCCGCCGCCGAGGATTTCGACCTGGCCCCGCTGTGCCATTGCACGCAGCCTGTCAATGTACTCGCGGTGGTGCTCCTCTATCCACTCGTGGAGGCAGCCGGAATTGTGGATGGCAAACTTCAACTGCGGATACTGCTCCATCATATCCAGGAAAGGTTTATATGCCTTTGCGTAGGCGTCTTCGAACACGTGGTCGAAGTTGCCGACCGGCTGGTGGTTGTGTATCCCAATTGCAAAATATAATTTGCCCACTGGCGGCACCCCGTGCTATGCGTTGCGGGCGGAAGTCATCTTTTCATACAGCTTGACGTACTCTTCCGCGCTGCGCTTCCAGGAGAAGTCCTGCGCCATGCCTGTTGAGACAAGCTTTTTTGCGATTTCCGGCCTGTTGCTGAAAGTCTGGACCGCCCTCTTGACTGTTTTAACCAGCTCGTCGGCGCTGTACTTGCTGAAGGAGAAGCCGTTCGCGGCGCCGGTTTCGAGGCTTTCTTCGTTGCAGTCGGTAATTGTATCAGCCAGCCCGCCGGTTGCGCGGACAACAGGCACAGAGCCGTACTTGAGGCTATACATTTGATTCAGGCCGCAGGGTTCATACCTGGAGGGCATCAGGAACATGTCGGAACCTGCTTCAATCATGTGGGCCAGCCTGTTATCGTAAAGGAGGTTTATACCGGTTTTTTGCGGATACTTTTCCCCTATCGCCTTGAGCAGGTCGTGGTACTTCTTGTCTCCCGTGCCCAGGATTACCAGTTGCGCATCCAGCTCCATTATCCGCTCGATACCTTCACCCAGGATATCGAACCCCTTCTGGTCCGCCAGCCTCGATACCATGCCTATCAGCGGGATATCCGCCTTTACCGGGAGCTTATTGGCGGCCTGCAGCCGGGCTTTGCATTCTGCTTTTCCTGCGAGGTCATCAGGTGAATAGTTGGCGGGAATCAGCTTGTCCGTCGCCGGGTCCCAGTTGGCGTAATCCGCACCGTTGAGGATGCCATAGAGGTCGGCTGACCTGGCTGAGAGGACGGATTCGAGGCCGG
>CAYWBA010000094.1:0-5968 GCA_964455955.1 uncultured Planctomycetota bacterium
AGACATTATCCCGTCAGTCTTGGAAGCTCCCAAGTCTGAGGCGAGTTCTCCCGGAGTTTTCCAGGATTTTAGCTAACATTTCGGGTTCTTGTGCGTATAATAGTGTGGAAGAAGGGTTAAAGGTTTAAGGTTGAAGGTAAGAAAAGCAAGCCGCGCCTCTTCAGGGCGCGGGTATGCGGCAAAGCCGCATGTTTAGCCGCGTCATTTATGGCGCGTAATAAAGAATCTAACCACAGGTGAACACAGCAGGGAAAGCTCAAATGCCAAAGCTCAAATGTCAAACAGGAAAAAGGTTTTCCTCTGCGACCTCCGTGCCTCCGTGGTGAAATTTACCATAACTTATTGTAGGACAACATGTTACACGCACCCACACTTCGCGTTTCGACGCAAGCTGCTTACATAGCAAGGACTTGCGCCATTTCCAGAGTCGCGCTATCCCACTCAAATGTAACAGAGCCCCCCGCGAAATCTGTAAACAGGCGTGCCTGTTTTGAACTGCCTGCTATTGTAAGTCCTTATGCCAGAAGCATGTTAGGCCGTTTGACACCCGCACAAGCTATTTACAGACGTTTACAGACGGCTTTTGCAGCCGGTTTGCGCAGTTGGGTGGCTTTGCGGCGTTGCGGAACGCAGCTTCAGCCGTCCTGCGAGCTACTTTTGTTGCAGCAGTCTTATTTCCACCAGGCGGGTCACGATATACCTGATGCTTCCCACTATATAGGAAGAAGTGCCTTCAACTTGCCGGCGCGATGTGTTAAGATACTACGTAAACTTTATAAGACTATCCGGAGGGCGAAATGACAGACCTTTTCGATACGATTATTCTCGGCGGCGGGCCGGCAGGTCTTACCGCAGCTATCTACGCGGGCCGCGCCCGGCGCATGCGCGGCACACGCAGCAGGATTATACATTGCGGAACACAGGGGGAGTAGCACGTAAATGCGACGCCACGGCAGGATAAGACAGGTAAAGGCATTCGGCGCCGAGTGGAGCTACGTCAAGTACCGCTCCCGCCTGATAAAGTATGTCCACATGGCCCGTGTCATTGATGCTGAAGCGCAGCGGCTGGGGCGGCGCATCAAGCTCCTCGACGCCGGCTCGGGCAAAGGACGCCTCACTTTCTATTCCGGGGCTTCTAATCTCGAATGGTACGGCCTCGACATAGACACCAAGCGCATGCGCCAGGCGCGCAGCCTCGGATGCTACCGGCTTGTGATGGGCAACATCGAGGGAGGCGTCCCGTTCGCTGACGATACGTTCGACATAATTGTCTCAAGCCACGTTCTTGAGCACCTCTACAACCCTTCCGCCGCGGTTAAAGAACTTCACCGCGTCCTTGCGCCCGGTGGCCTGATTGTAGTCGGCGTGCCTATTTACGACCCGGTTCTGCGCATGGTGCGCCTCGCCATGACTCCCGTTATGGATGCATATTTCAGGTGGCATAAGGGCAAGCCCTGCGACCATCACGTGATATTCACGCTTGGCAGTCTGAAGCGCTTGATGAGTGATTTTGACATACAGGAGGTGAAGGGGTTTCGTTTCGGCCGCGGGCAGGTGCTGACCTTCCTGGAGGATTCGCATCTTCTTTATGAAGTAAACACCCTCTGGGGCCGCACCTTTCCCGCACTCTCACCTGAAGTCAACGTCGTGGCGAGAAAACGGACGGAGGAATTTGCATGAAAACGTTCGAAAAGTGCGTGCTGATGCTGGCCTGCATTTTAATCGTTTCTGCAACCGGGTGTGCAGGCGCGGGCCCTGTAGCGAAAAAGCCGCTTTTCGGCGAGGGAACACCGGAGGAGCAAGAGCGGAAGTACTGTAAAGCCTTCGAGGTGTTTGCCAAACCCGAACTGGCGCGCTACCGGCGGCTCAGCGTATTTTCGGAAGGCGTGGTTCCCAACTGGTCTGAAGAGAGGATGGAAAAAGCGTTTAAGGCAGAATACGCGCTTGTGTTTTCTGGCCATTTTGTCACCTTCATCGAGAAAGCTCAGCTCGAAAGGCTGTTGGCAGAACAGGCTCCGACCAGAAAGATAAGGTCTGCAGATGCGCTCGCAGTGCTGAAGTTCTTTCGCGGGAGTATCGCCACACCTGATACACGGGGCAGGGCTGTTAGACGAATTATTCTCATGGTTAAGATTGTTGACGCCACAACCGGCCACGTTACGGGCTCGGTAAAGGTTGCTGCCAATATGCAAACAGCAGTCCCCGCGACGATGTGCCAGGAAGCTGTTGAAGCGCTGAAGGCGGAATTGGCCAGGCCAAGGGCCAAACAATAAGGGCCACTCCTTATATATAATAAGGAGCGGCCTCAACATCTTGCCGGGAAGCGGCCGCATATGCATTGTGAGCGGGGGGCGAATCGCTGGTACTACTACACCGTCAGTATTAAAATTGCAGGTCTCTTGCCAAGCTGGCCCCTCTGGAAAACAGGACATTCAACTGCCATTATAAAAAGTGGCAAGCCACTACGTCAATACTCCTTGTCTGTCTCGCTGCTTGCTTCCAGCCCCATCATGACCAGCCTGATAGTCAGCGCTGCGAAAAATGCCATCAGGCCGGTTACTCTCGCCTTGAACGCGTGGCCGGCTGGTATCTGGAACGCGTTGTCTTTGAACAGAAAAACGATGAGATATGCAAAACCGGTCAGTTGCAATCCGAAGGCCTTGAGGCGCAGGTTCACAATTCCCTTCGTCATGCCCCAGAACGTGAACACGCACCACGATACAAAGTCACCCAGGAGGTAGCCGACGAATACGAAAGGCGCCACAGTCGCAGGCTCAAAGTACGACCATGCTATGAGCGCCAGGTAGATTGCCAGGTTAACTATCCTGCCGGCAGTATTAATGAAAGTACGGCGCGATTCCTTCAGGGATTTCTGACCGGCAAGGATTCTGCGCTGCTCGGTTATCGCAGCCCTCAAACCCGGGTTGCTCGATATGGCCGGCTTCGCCTCCCCGGGCTTCTTCGGGGGTGCCCCGGGCAGGTACTTGGGATGCACCGGCCCATCCGCAGCGCCCGCGACGAAGATTTTCTCACCGCCAAGCTCGAAAGACTCAACAGATTTTGGGATGTCCTTGCCGGTTCTTCCCGGGACCTTGGCAGCATCTACTATCAGGCCCGAATGGGAATCGAGAACCTTGGGGTCGAGACCTGAGAGAACTCTGCGCGCTTTCTCCGGCATCTCCTCAAAGCTCCGGTACGTCTTGCCATCAACCTTGTACACTGTTTTGCCATTGATTGTGGTCATCTGGATATCAATTTGTTTCTCCTCACAGGGAGCAGATTCACTGATTTGTCCAGATTGAATGCGTGCTATAATATTGCGGACTTCAGGCGACAACTCCTCCAGGCTGCGGTACTCCTTGCCGTTGACCTTGTAGGTCGTGACGCCGTTTACCGTTGTCACCTCGATATTTAGATTTTCGCCGCTGCTTGTGAACATCCCGCCAATCTCCGCTGAAAACCCGCCTGCATATTATACTTATTGATTAAAATCCCACAAGCAACTTCTGGTCAACAGGGATGCCATCTTCACTTCTTGGCTGAAGGGGTTGTAGGACGGTGAAACGATGAGGGGAAAGCGCTTTGCAAGGAAATTTCCGCTTGCAGAAGGCAGATTGTCGCACTAATATGTTGGCGAAAGGGTCTGCGATGGTCGCAGACAGGTTCCATCTGGGAAATATCGTTAAAAATGAAGTGGTTAGTAATCTGAGTCATCCGTGTTCTGTTGAAAAGTCTGTAGAACCCATATCAGGACAAGCAGGATTTTTCTGAAAGGAGTGAGGCGTGAAGGCGGTCAATATGGTTATCGCGATACTGGTAGCACTTGGTGCTGCCGGGACAGTTTTCTACCTTGACAGTACCCGTATGGGGAAGATTGAAGACAAGCTGGGACAGACAAGGGCGCAACTTGGCCTAGGTGAGGTTGACAGCGAGACCATGTACCACCTGAGGCAAATTCACACTGCGTGCATGCTCTACGACAATGACAACAGAATATTCCCCTGGGCCGGTGAGGAGGCTAAAGCGTACGAGCACTTCCAGCTCCTTGTGGATAGCGGATATGTCAAGGATCCTAATTGGTTTGTCCGCCCAGGTTCGAAAACTGAGAAACCGGCGAAGCTGGATAGAAATGGACATTTCAATCTCTCTGAGGAAACGTGCAGTTATGCATATGCAAACGTGCGAAGAAGTTCATCTTCACGGTCCTCCAGACTCCTGGCTGCAGACAAACATTTGGTAGAGCAATTTGGCGTAAAAGGCATAGAGGTACTTTATGTGGGCGGAGACATCGACTGGGTGATAGCTGAAGGTAAAAGTTGGGAAGAACTCACAAAGAGACAGCTCGCAAAATAGTAAAAGCCAAGTGCCATTCTGCTATAGATAGCGCGCTAACGCGAGACCTTTTGCAACTGTTCTATGAATTCTCGAAAATCGCACTAATTTGCTGAGGCCATTGGTAGGGCGATTCCGACCAATACGTTGTCGAAGGGGTCCGCGACGGTCGTAGACAGGTTTCATCTGGGGAATATCGGATTATAGCTCGGGCTTATGTACTTGGCAAGTCGGCGCGCTGATGATAGAGAATGAAAATAACAGACATGGTCAGGATTGTAATAAGAACAGTAAACACTGCCATCCCAAGCACAGGCCAGTAGGAGGTTAGTACGTACTCTCTTAGTTCGTTCAAAGACACACCTTGATTGCACATTTCAGCGATTTCTACAGTTCGAATCGTGGGCCATATAATTTGAGCAAAACCGCAGGACACTGCGCCTACCATCAGTGACAAATATACAATCACTTGTATGGTCAGCGCTGCAGATCTGCGTAACAGCATGCCCTTTGCATAGCGCAGCAGCCGAATAAACAGCAACATGTAGCCGAGCAGGAACAGCAACCCTGTGTTGCCATAGCACCTCATGTAACAGCACGTCCAACTTATGAACCCCGCGGGTTTTTTGGTTGGTTGGCGGTGCATGATGCCATGCCACAGATGCTTGCCAGACTCACACATTTCTTGTGCGGAGCCTTGTACCATCTCGGCTATCTTTTTGTCCCCAAGATAGTATGAGACCATATTGGCACCACAGTTCTCGCATATCTGGCGCTCTTGCAGTACATCGTGGAACTCGTGCGCACACTTATTGTCATTTCCTTCGACGAGCGTCTCATAGTCTTCGGTTTCTTCATTACACGTGTGAAGCCTTATAAATTTGTAGCATTTTGGGCAGTATTTTATGCAGGTTTCATATGCATCCGACTCATAATAAAAACCACAGCCTACAGGCACCAATGCTAAGTACAGCGGCAGGCAGGCGATGGTCAGAATAATGAGCAGTTTGTAGGATTTTGTGCGCAACATTCTGCATTATCCCCAAGAAACCAATTAGCTTTCTGATAAAGTATACCGCCTGCTTGATGTGAAAAGCAAATGCGGCTTATCTTGTATTTGTGGTTGGCTTGAGCGTTCTTATGTATTTGGCGTATGCGGGCTCGATTTCCGACAGGCTGCCGACAAACTTCTCGAAAGCGTCCGCATCGCCTTTGCGTCCGGCTGAGATTTCGGCAAGGTACTTGTGGAAGCCTTCTCTGTATTTGCCGCCCTCGCCGTGTCGCAGGAAGTGAAACAGGCTCCATGCCTGGGCGTTCTTCGAGATAATCTTTTTCCCCATGTCTTTCGGCGCCAGGTTTATATACTCCTTGACGGACAGCACCCAGTCCTTTTCTATCATAATCTTCAGCCAGGCGGTCTTGCGCGACCTCTTGGTCTCGTGTATTTCGCTGAAGACGATTTTGTCAGTCTTCGAGTAAGTGGACAGCCCGACATAGTACGCTATCCCCTCCACTACCCAGCAGCCTGTTCCTGAGTATGCCTTCATGAGGCTGACCGAGAACGCGTGCGTGATTTCGTGTGCGACTGTCTGGTAAACGTAGTCCTTGCTCCACCCCTCTCTGCAGATGCAGGCCG
>CAYWBA010000094.1:5978-10074 GCA_964455955.1 uncultured Planctomycetota bacterium
AGTACGGGTTGAAGTGTGGAAAGAAGTTCTTCGCCTGCTTTACATCTACTCCCAGGTACCCGGCGTAGTCCTTTGTCTTGTCGAACAGGTAGATTTTCACCTTGGCCGGCATGAACATCCTGACGTCTGCAAATTCAATCCAGAACGCATCGTAGAGTTTCTCGGCAAGTTCAAGGAAAGGCTTTGCAACCTTCTTGCTGGCGGTCGTGAAGAGGGCAAAATGCTCTGAATCGAGCCTCAGAGTGTATTTCCAGCGTGCACCAAGCTCCTTCGCCTGCTGTTGCTCCTGGTATTGGGCTTCCTTCTCCCTGTGGTTGATGTATGTTTTCAAATCAGCATCGAAGTCTTTCAAATCGCCGAACCTGTAAATCTCGGCGAGCATCTTGCGCATGGGCTTTTCTATCCAGTCTATGTTCCTGACAGTCACTTTTTTCTTCTGGGTCCTTGCATATTCGTTCGCATCCTCAACCATAAGTTCTCTTGAGCGCTTTGCGAACTGGTGGAACTTCTCCATTCCCCCCTTGCCGAATATGAGGAACTCGACCGCCATCTGCGACTGCGCGTAGAAGGAATCTATCGTGACCGGTATTTTGTCAATGGTGCGTATCTTGAGGAATTCATCAAACGGCAGAAACGCTTTCTTCTCGAGGTATGTCTTGGCCGACGAGTACACGCTCGATTTCGCGCGCTCATAGCCGCCGGTGGCCAGGCCCTCGTGCACCCAGACAGGCATTGAAGGCAGGATTATGTGGACGAGGAGGTGGGTAATCTCATGCCTCAAACCGTACAGCGCCACATCCTGGTATGTCGCTATCTCGGTCTTGGAAACAGTCATTGAGTGTGACAGCTTCGCGAAGTCACCGCATGCCTGCTTGTACTCGTCTCTGCTGCGATAGACATGTATCTTGAATTTTCCCTTGAGCCGGGGCCTTGCGCATCCGTCGTACAGGAGCGCATCCATAAGATACTCGAGGTGCTCTTCAGCACTGCGCGCAACCTCGCTCGCGATATACGGCTGATGATGATGTATGATGAAGTGCTTTGTATTTCTCGTCATGAACTTGCCGGGCAGGCTGCCCTTCTGCGCGAGCAGTTTATCGTACTTTTCAATAT
Organism: uncultured Planctomycetota bacterium; assembly: GCA_964455955.1. Lineage (GTDB taxonomy): Bacteria > Planctomycetota > SKW154 > SKW154 > DAOVDS01 > CAYWBA01. The sequence goes on from CAYWBA010000094.1 coordinate 7,092, forward strand.
CGGCGAGCACCTTCTTGGCGTAGGAGTTCTCTGCATCTACGGCGAGTGCCGCATTTGCCGCCTCCTTCGCCTCCTTGAGCATCATCTTTTTAAGTGTGTTTGATGCAGCAGCTAATGCGGTGCAGAGCTGTGCCATGCGCTCAACCTCTGCGGATGCCTGCCCGCTGATTTTCAGCCGCTTGTACACCTGCGATGCTTCCTTATACCGCCCCGCCTCGTACAGCTCCTTGCCTTCTTCCGCCAGTTCTGATGCTTCGTCTTTCTTTTCCTTGCCTTCCCGCTTGTCCGAATCATATTCTATTCTCTCTATCTCCTCTTTTGGTATTGTCGCATTTATAGAACCTCGCTGAACCACTACCTCCGTCTTGGTCTCGGAGATGATGCGTCCAACCATCTTGGAGCCGTTCTTAAGATAGATAGTATCACCAAAGGCAAAGACCTGAAGAGTAAGAAGCGCAGCGGCAAGAATCAGCACCGAAACCGGGAGGGAAGGGGAATATGTTCTAATTCCGCTTGAACTCTTACTCATTCTTATCCTTTTAGGCTCGTGGTTTCACTAATACTGACGCGCCGCGGCCCGGAATATTGCGCAAACGTGTGAGGCATTATCAAAACAGGCCTTTCCGGCTCTGGAGGCCGGGAAGGCCTGCACGGGTTCTTACTGTATTCTACTTGATGGACTTGTACTCGCCCCCGTTCTCCTTTGCCAGTTTCTTCATGAATTCGACGAAACGGCCCGTGTCTGCTGAAAGAGATGCCGGCATCTTGCCCTGGGCCGGGTTCCAAATCCCCTTGCCGTCAAACGCAAAAGTGAATATCTTGACTTTCCGGAACTTGTTCTCCTTCCGCACAAATTCAAGACATTGATCAATCAGCTTGAGATTTCTTTCGTCAGGCTTGTCTGGTGATTCCGGGTATCGCTGGGGCGCGCCGTCCGACAGGAAGAAGATGGTGTCTGCTTCCATGTTGGCGAAAGCTTCTTTCAGCGCGTCATCGGTGAATGTGCCCCCGATAGCCTTGAACTTTTTCACAAAGTTGAGGGCGGCCTGCTTGTTCTTGGAAGTGGCGGGTGCAAGCTTCTTGTTCTGCCAGGATTTGATGCTCATCGAGAACGCGATTATGTTGAACTTCGCTGACTTGGGCAGTGCCTTGACTGCCTTTGTCAGCTCTTTCTTGGCCCTCTTGATTCTCATCCTGTCCTCGGGTATCTTGTTGTAGTCATCGCTGCCTTTCCCTGCGCCGCCGCCCTCGCCGCTGAGCTTGTCTTTCATTATCATGGAGCCGGATACATCTATTATAAATAGAATCTTCTTGCTCATTATCTCCTTGCCGAAAAACCTCGGCGCTTTCTTCTTCTCCTCGTCAAGCGAAGTCTTCGGCGCCCCGTCACCCGTCGGCCTCGGCGTCTGCGGGTTCGCCTTGAGCTCCTCTTTCCGCACAAGCCAGTACTGGCGCCATTCTTCGGCTGTGGGGTAATCAGCCCCGGTCAGCGAGGTCAGCGCCTTCCTAACCTCGACCCAGACAAGACCTTTTCCCTTTTCAAGTTTCCCGAGCACATCTATGAGTGCATCAACAGCCTTGATATCGCCCTGCTTCTTAAGAGCGATTATCGCCTCGCGCACCACTTCAGGCTGCCTGTCTTTGAGAAGCTCAATGAGCGTCTCGAGCACTTTCTCACCTTTGAGGTTGCCAAGCACCTCGGCGAACAGGACTTTCAGTTTCCAGCCCCGGGCCTTTGCCTTTGACGCCTTGACGCAGAGGTAGTTTACCGCCTCCCCATCGGTGATTTTGGAAAGCGCCTCCTTCGCAGCAAGGAACACTTCCTGAGACTCGATTCTTTCGTTTAAGGCAACTGATACAATAACTTTGACTGCTTCAAGAGAGTTCTCTTCGCCAAGCTCCGCAATAGTCGCCGCTGCGGATGTGTAGTCCTCCACACTCAGCTCCTGTCCGAGCTTCTTCTTGAGCTTCTTTATATTCCCCGCGTACAGGAGCCCTGCAATCGCCAGCACCACGGCAACTGCCACGGCGAAACTCACAACTCTTCTCATAACCAACCCCTTTCCGAGAAAGATGTAAATTCTCTTCTGTTTCCTGCCTCCAGGTATTCTACACGCATCCGGCAATAAAATTCCACCCCAATTCAATTCTTTTGTACTTTGTACGCATGCAAGATTAGTCCTGTTTAATAGAAATCAGCTCCTCCTGGCGAAACTCACCACAGCTTCTTAGTGTTCTCGTCCACTGTATTTTTCATTGGGACTGGGCGATGTTTATACGTCGAATTCTTTGGAAGCAAGCAGGTTCTAACTTGACATCCACGTAGCCGGGTGGCATTCTAATACATGAGTTGCAGAGACAAGTGTAGCCTGCCATTTCCTTGGCTTATGTTAATTTGCCGATTTTCAATGTAGAGGAGTTCTTTTGTGACAGGGAAAAAGCCTAAACCCGCCTTAGATACAATTATTGTCTGTGATGAAATAATTCGTGACGAAACAACAAAAAAGCTCACGTTGGTTAATATTTTTAACAACGTTAATGGCACTAAGTTTCCTTTGTCGCTTAGAAAGGTGGTTGTGTTCGTGAGCTTAACCGGTGGTCGAGGCGCAGTTGAAGGCGAATTGCGTTTGGTAAAAGCTGACCAAGTACCAGGAACTGGACCATTGGTTCAAACAAAAGGCCCCATAAACTTTCCAAACCCATTAAGTGTTGTCGAGATAGCTTTTAATTTGATGAATGTCACGTTTCACAAACCAGGCAAGTATAGCTTTGAGTTCTTGGCTGATGGCCAACTGGTTGGTTCTAAAAGGTTCAACGTACAGCTCGGAGAGACAAAATCATGAAACAAGAAACCTTTATATCCTTGCCAGAAGGCTTCGTCGAAGAAGCGTTTTCGTCTGAGATGGATATATTCTACGTGATTACATGTGACGCAAGTATGCCTCATAGACCCGAAGAAGAGGTAGCTGCTGCCACTGAAGTG